>NZ_DJBE01000005.1:66948-153763 GCF_002429925.1 Acinetobacter sp. UBA5984 | reverse complement strand
TGATTTATGAAAGAGATCTATTTAAAAGATTAAATATATTAAATATTTATGGTCATTTTTTATCTTTGATTCTCCTCATTAAATTATGCAGAATAACTTTAAAACATCATAAATTTTTAATTTTTTAGTGCCTATATATGGTGCAAGAGGTAAGGGACAGGATGATGCTAAGTGGCGCGCTCTTTGTTCTCGCAAGTGTTTTAATCATTGTATTACTACGGGTATTCAATAGCCTGAAATTATCAAGAAACAATATTCGGTTTCTACAGGAAAATCTGGATCATTCACGCAGTAAATTAGCTAATTATGAAACACAAGTTGATGAATTAAATTATGAAATGACCCAGCTACGGATGCAGTTGGGGAGCGCCAAAACTGAACTGAATAAATATAAAAAATATCAGGATATCTGTAACATTGAACAGTACATTTGTCTGAGCCATCTGCAGTGATTGCTTCCTAACTCCAATTAAAAAAGACAAATCAACCGATAAAATTTTTTAATCTGCAGATTGATATGTAGGTATTTTTAATTAGATGAAAATGCAGCTTTTTTTCTCAATTTATTAAATTTATATTCATAAAATTCAGTTGGTTATTTAGAGAAAGTTAATTTTTTTTCATATTCTGTACTCGATAATTCAAATAAAATAAGTTAAGCTGAATCGAATAATAAAACATCATAATAAGGATATCTCTATGGCACGCGATTATGACAAATTCCCTGACGATGAAAATGGTCATGTTCTGTGGCAAATGTATCAGGATGGTGATGATCTGCAGGACGACCATGAAATTGAATTCTCGATAGCCTTTAATAGTGAAGAACAGGCTGACCGCTGTGCATTGCACTTGCTTAAAGAAGAACAAAAGATAAGCCTATATCAGGATGAGGAGAGCGATACGCTGGAATGGACAATTACTATTCATGTCTATATGCAGCCTACCTATGAAAATATTGTCGATCTGGAACAATGGTTTACCAGAATTGCCGCTGAATTTCAGGGTGAATATGACGGCTGGGGCTGTATGGCCTATGTCTATGATGATGAAGGCGACCCGGAAGAGGGCGAAAGCAAACTGCGTAGCAGCTAATCAAAATTTCCTTATCCAAGCCCGGTTAAGCCGGGTTTTTTATCGCCTGCGGTATTGGTCGGGTCAACTGTAGTTTTTTGTTATACATCCTATAAAATGGATAGATAACAATTATATTTAGGCCGTACAGTATGTTGGGCAGTTATTTAAATACTGAGGCCGACGAGATCGGGATGATCCGTCCGAATAATAAATAAAAATAATCTTTCAGTAAGAACAAGAAAAAAAGGTAGGCTGAAATGAGTTATACCCTAAAAATGCATCGCGTATTCAGTGCGCCACCGGAACGGGTGTACCGGGCCTTTATTCATCCAGATGCTATTGCAAAATGGCTGGCACCGCATGGCTTCACTGCCAGAGTTGAGCATGCCGAAGTCAAACCGGGAGGCAGCTATAAAATCACTTTGACCAATTTTGCTACAGGTACCCAGCATCATTTACATGGAACCTATCATGAAGTTATTCCCAACCAGCTACTGCGCTATACCGATTGCTTTTCTACACCTGAAGTCAAAGGTGAAATTGAAGTCATGCTCATCTTTGAAAAAGTGTCTGTAGGCACCAGCCTGCATATTATTCAGGTAGGTTATCCGGATCTGGTACCGCCATCTGCATGCCACTTAAGCTGGCAAGAGTCATTGCAGCTTTTATCCTGGCTGGTCAATCCACATATTTTGGATGGTTAAGTTCAGTTAATTAAGTTGAGCGGGAGATCCTTTTAAAGCTTGAGCATGAACCTATCCAAAGATGCTATAATTCAGCTTTAATTTTTTGTTTTTTCTTTTATTTTTTTATTTTGTCGAGGTTGCTATGGCTCTACCACAATGCCCAAAATGCCAGTCTGAATATACCTATGAAGATGGTGACTTGTTGATCTGCCCAGAATGTGGATATGAGTGGAAAGAAGGGGAAGCAACTGAGGAAACTGTGGTCATCAAGGATGCGCATGGCAATCTGCTGGCTGATGGCGACACAGTTACGGTGATTAAGGATCTTAAAATTAAAGGGTCTTCTTCAGTGGTTAAAGTCGGGACTAAGGTCAAAAATATTCGTCTATTACCCGATGCAACTGATGGACATGATATTGACTGTAAAATTGATGGCATTGGCGCCATGAAGCTCAAATCTGAATATGTGAAAAAAGCCTAATACGTTCTTATACGAATGAGTGCTTTCGGTCTTCGGGTTTGAAGGTTTATGCTTCTTCCTCAAACTCGAAGATCAATCTCTTCTGATCACTATATCATGCCTGGATCTATGCTTTATGCCTCATCTTCATCTTGAATATTCAGATAAAATTCAGCAGCTCGAAACCCAACCTTTAATGTTGGCAATTCATCAGGCCTTATTTAACGCCGGTTATATTAATGAGCCGAATGATTTAAAAAGCCGGGCGATTGTACAGCAAGATTTTCTGATTGGACTAGAGCAGAAGACAGATCAGGCTTATGTGCATGCTAAAGTTTTTCTCCTGACTGGTCGTAGTCTGGACATTTGTCAAGCAATTTCCAAGCTGGTACTTCAGGTCATGCAGCAGCACATTGTCTCGCAGCCAGGGCTAAAGATTCAGCTCTGTGTTGAAATTCTGGAAATGGACAAAGAAACTTACACTAAAGCTATTATTTGAATTTTTTAGATTGAAGTGAGGACTAGAAATGAAGTTTTCCTAGTTCCTCTCTTTATCTTGAATGTATAAGAACTTAATAAAAAATTGAGAAGTATCAAAGCAATTTTGAAATATAAAGAACGATAAATAAAACTAGGACGTGTCCTCATTTGGCTTTGCACCAAATAAATATGCAGGCTATACGGATTATAGATTTATAATTGCGTGCTAGTTTATCAAATCGAGTTGCAATAGCACGGAAATGTTTTAATCTCGCAAAAGCATTTTCAACTAAATGTCTTAATTTATATAGATATTTATCAAATTCCTTATTCGATCTCTTACTGTTTGATCTCAATGGAATAATGGGAATCATATTCTTGTTCTTGGCACATATTCTAATGTGCTCAGCATCATACCCCTTGTCAGCAATGAGATAAGTTGCCTCGCCTACAATATCAATCAGTTGTTTTGCAACTTGACTGTCGTGGACGTCACCCCCAGTGATTTTAAAATCAATCGATAATCCATTCGCGTCGGTTGCAAGATGTATTTTTGTTGTTCGTCCACCGCGTGATTGTCCAATTGCTCTTTCGAAACCATGCCGAGCTCCACTTGCATGTTGATGCACGCGTATGTAGCTTCCATCAATGAATACCCATTCCTGATCCAGAATGCCTCGTAATCTAAAAAAAATTTATCCCATAATCCTTTACTTGCCCAGCGATTAAAGCGATTGTAAGCAGTTTGCCAAGGGCAAAATTCTTGAGGAATATCACGCCATGTCGCACCCGTACGTAGTTTCCATAAGATGGCTTCCATGATATTTCTACTATTTTTTGAACAATAACAACCGTGTAATCGCATAGTATCTTGAATTTGCTGCCAAATATCATCGGTGAGAAGAGTACGTGCCATTGAAAACATATAGAAATGAAAAGAGCTTAAAGGAGGATTTTAAGTATTTAAAACCAATTCTTCAAATGATGACACGCCCTAGAGCATAAAAATTTAAATAATCAGTCAAAATTCACCTGATGATTGTAGTTGATCAGAAAATTTTGCCTATGATTAAAAAATGGTGTAATTTTAGGTATTAGGTCACATTTTTGACCTGATCTATGGGGGATGGGTAAAACCAGAACCCATCCACATAATTAAAAATAATGAAAAACAAGAAAGACTGAAAAATGATGAGATGCTTGAAATCTCGGTTTTCAAGTCTGAATAAAACCTTATAGAGAGGTATTCAATGAAAATAATAGGGGAAGAATGTCTGGCTCAGGAAGTCAGGACATTTTTACAAAAATGGGATCAAGCTATTTGTTCACTTGAATTCAGCGAAATTCGTCAACTTTGCCGACCAGATGTCTGTCTGATTGATATTAGCTCCGAGCTGAAAGGGATTGAGGCTTATCAGGCTGCATGGCAACAGTACCGCCCATATATGCGCAACAATGGTATGCGCGTTGAACGGCAGGAGGTCACCATTCAGGTCAATAATGACATGGCTTTCGTATATGGGTATGTCCGGATTGCCTATGCGGCGATGGAACGATATTTTCTTTTACAATGGTGCCGCTTCAGCATGGTCTTGAGCAAACAGCAAGATCATTGGCAATTGCATTATCAACATATTTCTGTTCCTGTTCAGGAGAAAACTGAAAAACTGCGTCCTGTGAAACTGGCAGGTTAAGGCGCAAGTTTTAAATTTCATTGTAACAAGATCATCATGTCTATTTGTCCATTCTTGAAAAAAATCACCATAAAAAGCCTGAATCGTTCAGGCTTTTTTATTTAGGGAAGATTAGAAACGTTTTGGAATCCGCTGACCATCCGGTACCGGAATTTCCGCATTCTTTAATACACCAAATAACCAGGTTTCTGCATGTTGTACGGCTGTTTTTAACTGGTCACCCAAGGCTAGACGTCCGGCAATAAAACTTGCTAATGAACAGCCTGAGCCGTGATATTCACCCTCCAGACGCGGGCAACGGGTTTCGTTGATCAATTCACCCTGAATATATAGACGGTTCTGGATATAGTCGGGAGTATCTTCATGGCCGCCTTTAACCAGAATCGCGTGAGCACCCATTTCAAACAGTTTCTGCGTGGCTTGATCTAAATCCTGTTCACCTGTTAGGGCACGCAACTCAACTGTATTCGGAGTTAAAATCGTGGCTAGTGGAATCAGTTGTTTAAACGCTTTGACCAGTGTGGCCTGATTGCCGAGTGAGCCACCACTGTTGGCTACCAGCACCGGATCCAGTACATACTGATAATCTGCATGCGCTGTTAGAAATTCTGCCAGCGCCTCAATATTTTCAGTAGTACCCAGCATGCCTGATTTAACACAGCGGATCGGTAGATCCTTTACCACGGCATTGGCCTGAGCCAGCAGTAATTCCTTTGAAGTTGCTTCAAAACCAAAGACTTGTTGCGAGTTCTGGATGGTCAGGGCTGTACAGGCAATTGCAGCATGAGCACCACTTTGACCGATGGCTTCAATATCTGCTTGAAGGCCTGCTCCACCTGAAGGATCTAAACCTGAAAAGCAAAGTACGGTAGGTCGCAAAATGATGTCCTTCATTCACTAAAATTGCCTTAGTATAGGCAAATTTATTCAAACTCTCGATATTAATTTCTATCACTTGCAAGAACTGTCTGTCAGGTAAAATTTCGAATGTTTTCTCTGATTAAAATACAGGAATGATTGCCCTGTAAATGGGCGTTATTGGCTTGTTTTTATGGCCTAATAATTGCTTTAGCGTAGAGAAATCTGGCTATACTCACGATATGAAATGATGTCGGTTGCAAATATAGGGGACAAGGTGTGATTCAGAATATTTTAATTGACTTGGATGGTACATTAACTGACCCAAAAGTGGGGATTACGACTTCTGCCCGCTATGGTCTGGAAAAGGTGGGTCATCCGATCAGTGAAGACACGAATATTGACTGGATTATCGGGCCTCCTCTAAAAGCTTCGTTAGCCAAAATTCTGAATGTAGATGCGGATGATACTCTGGCTGAACAGGCACTAATGGCATATCGTGAGCGTTTCGCAGTGACTGGTCTATATGAAAATCACGTCTTTGAAGACGTAGCTGAAACTCTGGCGGAACTTAAACGCCGTGGTTATCGTCTGTTTCTCGCAACAGCAAAACCAACCGTTTATGCCAAACAGATTCTGGAACATTTTAATCTGGTCCAGTATTTTACTGAGATTTATGGCAGTGAGCTGAATGGTGATCGGACCAATAAAGGGGAACTGATTCAGTATATTCTGGAACAACAAGGCATGCAGGCTGATCAATGCATTATGGTGGGGGACCGTGAGCATGATATTTTTGGTGCCCGCCATAACGGGATTGAGTCGATTGCAGTCAAATACGGCTATGGTTCAGAAATTGAATTACAGCAGGCACAGCCTAAGTATATGATTGAGAACTTTAGTCATTTATTAAACTATTTAAAATAATTTTTTATTTTCATTAAAATAAAATGCTTCTATGTTTAGGAGCATTTTTTATATTCATTATTAACAATAATTTTTAACTTTATCTTTTGAATAGAAATCTATTTTATTGCGTTAACTTGATTAATTATTTGTATACTTTTGTTCTAATATTTTTTAGGCTTACATAAATATAATAATGTATTTTATGTGGTGAATGTCATAGTTTAATTATAATTCACAAAAACATATTTTCCATATTTTAATATCTATTTATTTAAATCTATATAAAATATTAAAATTCAACAGCTTAATTTTATAATAAGTTTTTAATTTATTCATTTCACTATGTTTTCAATATTTGGTAACAAGTTAAAGATAACATTTTTCAGATTCTCATCCCTTGATTTTGATGATATGTATTTCACGTTTAATTAAGCAATAAATAGATTATAAAAAAGGATGGGAATAATATGGCGAATATACAGATATTGTCTGCAGAGAATGGAGAATTAATTCAGTATATTAATACTAATATTGTGAATTTAACCGAAAAATCAGTGATTAAGGTAAATGCCACGATTGATGAAGTGGCAAAAATTAAGCGTCAAGGTAATTCGGCTGTTATCCATTTTAAAAATGGTGAAACTATTACGATCGAAAATTATTTTGATTATGCAGTGAATTATAATCGAATCGTTTTTGAGCATGAAGGCCAATTGTACTGGGCGGAATTTACTGATGAAAATGGGGTAATGCTCGATACGATTCAATATCACTCGCTTACAGGAGATCTGGCTGAGAGTGGAACCGTAGCTGCGGGTGTTTTACCTTGGCTGGGTGGAGCACTGGCTCTAGGAGCTATTGCGGCAGCGGCAGGTGGAGGCTCATCCTCAGGAAGTAGTTCGGATAATCGGGATATGAGTCCGCCGAAGTTAACCGGCGTCATTGTGAATGAAGAAGGCCAGCTTGAACTGAGTTTCGATGAAAATATAAATGGTTCAAATCCACGCGCTGAAGATTTCACAGTGGTTGTGGATGGAGAAGAAATTCCCGTCACCGATATTATTGTACAAGATGATAAGATTATCCTGATTACGGAACCAGAGATCCGGGACGGACAAGAAGTTACGGTTGAATATCAGGATAGTACACCTGATGATAATCAGGGAATTAAGGATTCAGAAGGGAATGTATTAGAAGATCTGGATTCAGATGATGTGGGGGGAGTGCAGAATCCGGATATTAGTGGGCCCGTACTTTTAGCTGCCGAAGTTAATGCCAATGGCAATATCGAACTCAGTTTTAACGAAACTCTAGATGCAGACAATTTACCCCCTTTAGATAGTCTAGTCGTTACAATCGGTACAGCTCCAGATCAGACTACAGTCGATGTGATCAATATTGCTGCCGATGGAAATATCCTCATGATGATTACCAATCCAGTGATTACAGCTGGGCAGAGCGTTAGTGTTGAATATACTGATCCAACCCCTGAAAATGATGACAATGCAATTCAGGACTTGGCAGGGAATGATGCCGCAAGCTTTACTACAGCGGATCTACCCAATGGAGTTGTAAATAATTCAGAACGTTTACTGAATCTTACCGATGATAATGTGTCCGCAATTTTGGAAGGATCACAAGATGCGACTGTAGTGGCAACATATAGTGATAGTAGTGGTATCGACGTGCTCAATGGCACTTCGGAAGTTGCCGTAGTCGGTTTTACGATTGAGGAAAATACTTCTAGTGTAGTGATCGCTGTACAGCAAGAAAATCTGGTTGGCTTGGCGAATGCCTTTACTTTCGTGGTACGTAATACAACCACTGGCGAAGAATTTGAGGTCGCTTCAGCAAAAACCAGTCAAGGCGGCTTGATTGCTGGTGCATTGGGACTGGAGCTACTGGGTGGAGTGGCAGATGCTCAAGGATTGAAGCTAGATATTAATGACTTGCCTGCTGGAATCTATGAAGTCTCTGTATATGGTGATTCTTCACAATTAGCAGATATCCTGACCACTATAGATCTAGCAAGTTTAGGGGATAACACGGTTAACAATCTGGTGTCAGATACCGTATTAGGTCTACTGGAAGCTACCTTGACTGGCTAAAATGCTGATCATCGTGGAATTCTGGAGCAATTGACACTTCGTGAGTTATTGGATTTAACTACAGGTTCTTCTGTACCAATTATAAATACTTTAACCACAGCAGTTGATTCAGTTTTGTCATTGGCTCTGGATAACATACTAGTTCGCCCAATATTAGGTGATGTATACAATACCTCCGTAGGGAGTTTACTTGCAGGAAATGGAGGCGGGGCATTAGGATTCCTATTAACTACCTTAGGACTGGGTACAGCATTAGATGCGCTTCTAAATGGAATTTTAGAAGGGGTAGACGGTGCAGGCCAGGCATTATTCGATAACCTGGTAGAACCATTAGTTAGCGATATTTTGCTAGATACCGTGCTTGAAGATACTGGCCTGACGACTGGTTTAAATACCTTACTAGGATCATTAAATAGATTGCTGAGTACTTTAGGGCTGGGTGATGTTTTACCTGCTGTTGATGGCTTGATAGACCTGATCGCTCAAGAAGCCTTAAGTAATCCATTAACGCTATTTGGTGGAACCACTGCTGAAGTCTACGAAGTTAATGGAGAAATCTACCGTGCAACAGGCAATATTCAGGAAACTTCAGCCGACGGCACACAAGCGGATAATTGGGCGGGTGGCGTATTAACTGAGATTAATGGGCAGCCAGTAACTTTCGATTTAAGTGATGAGGGAGATAACTTTACCCTTATCGAAGGGAGGTATGGTGAGCTCAAACTCTATGAAAATGGTAATTTCAGTTATGAATACAATAGTTCAGTAGGACAGAGCCCATTACTCAGTGAGGTATTTGAATATACAGTAACGCGTAATGCGGGACAGGCCGATCAGGAAAGTGCTTCAGCAAATCTGGTGATTAATATTGATCGCATAAACCAGATTCTTAACTATGCTGCTGATCCAGCAGATAACCTGTTACAGTGTGGCGCAGGTGATGACATCCTGACGGGTGGTGCAGGAGCAGACACAGCGATCTATTATTTACTGAATAATGCTGATGCAACAGGCGGCAATGGTACAGATACCTGGACTGACTTCAATGCAGTTGAAGGTGATACCATCGATGTCTCTGCATTATTAAGTGATCAGGCAGTAGATGCATCAAATCTGGGGAACTATATCACGCTCGAACAACGTGGAGATGATACAGTCGTGACGATCGATCGTGATGGTTCCGATACCGATACCACCTTTGCGCGCGCTGATTTGCTGATATTGCAGAATGTAGACAGTGCAACTTTACAGCTGGATGACATCATTAAATATAATCCAATCTAACCAGAAGTTTTTAAAATGGATTATTCATAAAAATTTATAATGTCATTGAACTTCAATTAAAAAATCCCGCTTGATGCGGGATTTTTTAATTTTACATGTGCATTTAAAGTGTTAAAAACCAGATAGAAGCAGCAATGACGACAATTAAGATAATCAGAAAGATTTTTAGATTGGTTTTAGGATACGTTGTGCTCAAGCTTGCTTTCGTAATTTCCTGACCTTCAGGATCATACAGAATCACCTTTTGTGCACTATTTTCATAACCTAACTCTAGCAGGGCACGCTGTTCAAGAGCTGTCAGACCCTCTTCAGGCATATCCATAACTTGCAGCAGCGTTGTAGAGCCCCAAAGTTTTTGAACAATTGAAGTAGATACCAGCTGTTTTAGGGTTTCTGAGGCAGCCTTAAAGTCGGCAATGATGCTGCGTTCATGAGCATAGGGAACGGAAGGGACCATTGTTTGCACAATCGTGCCCTCATTGTCCATTAGTTGCATTTTATCTTTATAAATTTGCACCCATATTGCATTGGGAAGTTTGGATAACTGATCTTGCAGCATGAATTGCCCACGTATTGCTTTGATATTAAATTAAATAATCTATAAACATATCCCGTATCAAGACGGGATATGTAATGTTCCATTACTTGGCAGGAGCGCCATATTCATTATTTTCTTTTTTGGTATCACTTGCCCACCAGATGATGAGTAAAATTATTCCTATCCCTGTAAGTACAAGCAATTGCCACCATCCAGAGCGTCCAATGTCATGCAAGCGACGTGCTCCTACAGCCAGACTTGGGAGTAAAAGAGCTAAATTTAGCAGGCCATTCACCAAAGGTTTAGTGCCTAAAACTGCATCAATGACTTCTGATAAAGACTATATGATGAGCCAAGTTGAAGTACATCGTAAAGCCCTGAACACTTTGGACACACAATTGATTCCAAATGCGAAAAATGCGGAATTAAAAAGCATGTTGACGCAAACCCGTACTGCGGTAGCGACACATCTGAAAAAAGCTGAACAAATTGTTGAAAAGATGAAATAAGTTAAGCATTCATCCAATAAAAAAACCGCCATTTTAGGCGGTTTTTTTGATCATAATACTTTATATATCATGTGATATTTCTTACCAGCTTAACGCACCACCAGTTTGGTAATCTGTTACGCGAGTTTCGAAGAAGTTCTTCTCTTTACGTAGATCCATCATTTCAGACATCCACTGGAATGGGTTGTTTACACCAGTAAACTGTTCAGGCAAGCCTAACTGGCTCAAGCGACGGTTACAGATAAATTTCAGGTATTCTTCCATCATACCGGCATTCATGCCCAATACACCGCGTGGCATCGTGTCACGTGCATATTCGATTTCAAGCATGGTGCCTTCAAGGATCATCTGAATCACTTCTTGCTGGAATTCAGCAGTCCACAGATGTGGGTTCTCGATCTTGATCTGGTTGATCATATCAATACCGAAGTTCAGGTGCATAGATTCGTCACGCAGGATGTACTGGAATTGCTCAGCAACACCATTCATCTTGTTACGACGGCCCATAGACAGAATTTGGGTGAAACCGCAGTAGAAGAAGATACCTTCAAGGACACAGTAGAACGCGATCAGGTTACGAAGCAGGATCTGGTCGTTTTCTGGCGTACCGGTTTTGAAAGTAGGATCACTTAGAGACTGGGTATATTTCAGGCCCCAAGCTGCTTTACGTGCTACTGATGGAACTTCACGGTACATGTTGAAGACTTCGCCTTCGTCCATACCTAAAGATTCGATACAGTACTGGTAAGCATGCGTATGGATCGCTTCTTCAAATGACTGACGCAGAATGTACTGACGGCATTCAGGGTTGGTGATGTGACGGTAAATCGCCAATACCAGGTTGTTTGCAACCAGTGAATCCGCAGTAGAGAAGAAGCCCAGTGAGCGCATCACGATGGTACGTTCATCTTCGGTCAAGCCATTTTCAGACTTCCACAACGCGATGTCGTGGTTCATGTTGATTTCTTGAGGCATCCAGTGGTTGGCACAACCATCCAGATATTTTTGCCAAGCCCATTCGTATTTGAATGGTACTAACTGGTTCAAGTCAGCACGGCAGTTGATCATACGTTTATCATCAACCTGTACACGCTGTGCACCCATCTCAAGTTCTTCAAGACCTGGCGCAACGTCCAGTTGGTCTAGGGAAGCAGATGCTCTTGCCAGTGAATCGGTTGAATTTGATCCTGCGCTTCGAGGGGCTGCAGCGGGTTGTGCAGCTGCCACATTCGACGATGTGTTGCTTGCATCAGATACCATCTGCGGATTAGCCGTTTTTTTCGGCTCGACGGGCGTAGGCTGCTGTTCAGGTGCAGCCGGTTTTTGCGAATCATCTTCGAAATCGTCCCAACTTAGGATAGACATATCAATTCTCTCTAGTTGCTTTATATCTTTTATTAGACATCCAGCAGTGCTGAGATGTCTTACTATACGCTCAATTTGTGTAAACAAAATTAAGTTTTGTCGATGAATGCTCTGAATTTGTTCAGAGATAAATCCCCACTACTTATTTTGTTTACGCTGTTGCTGGCGAACTTTAAACCAGAAATAAGCAATCGGTGCGTAAAAGGTAACGGCAAAGGAAAGGATCAATGCCACAAGTCCTAACATGTAATTGTGAGTCATATGAGGCATAGGTTTTCCTTTAATTTAAGTCGAGAGGCTTTTCAGCCTCCCATCTTTTTACCACAAGCTTAGTTGAGCTTGATTCGGATAACTCCGACAATGTGAGCGAACATACTCTAACCGATTAAATCGGATACGAGTGTAGTTGCACACACTGACAGGCTTATCCAACGAGCACGAAACTCTCATTAGCATCTCCTTTTTGTAAAAGACGCTTTCAGAGGAGTGACTCTTAACCTAAACTTTGCTAAAGTATTCATCGTTAAGTTTGCCGATTTAACATGATTACCTTTTGCATTATTCAGAGTAATTTTATTCCTCTGAAAGTTTGGGTTTTCAAACCAATGGTCTGTCAGTTTTGGCAGGCCATTTTTATTGCCTAAAATTTTTCTTTATATCCACACCTCTTTTGATTTTTCTCAGTTAGTTTGGAATCCCCCTAAATCCCCCTTTTGCAAAGGGGGACTTGCATCCCGCCATTTGCTTCGAGGAATCTCCCTCCTTTGAAAAAGGAGGGTCGGGGTGGATTAGAAACCCGTCAGATTACTGACAAGCTTCACAATCAGGATTGTCAATTGAACATGCTTGTGGCACTGGCGCTGCCTGAGTGAAACCTTCTTCCTCTACAGGTGCTTCAGGTTTTTTCTCTTCAACCACTGGCGCTGCAACTACAGGAGCCGCAACGGTTGCAGGTTTAACTGCGTTCAATGCACCAGTATTAATAGTTGATTTCTCGGCAGAAGTTGCACCCAATGCACGTAGGTAATAAGTCGTTTTCAGACCACGTAACCAAGCCATCTTGTAAGTGATGTCCAGTTTTTTACCGTTTGCACCCGCGATGTACAGATTCAGAGATTGCGCCTGATCGATCCATTTTTGACGACGGGAAGCAGCATCAACAATCCAGCGTGGCTCAACTTCAAACGCAGTCGCGAAGATCGCTTTCAACTCTTCAGGAATACGAGAAATCTTTTGTACTGAACCTTCGAAGTGTTTCAGGTCGTTGACCATCACCGCATCCCAAAGACCACGTTCTTTCAACGCACGTACCAGGTACGGGTTGATCACTGTGAATTCACCAGACAGGTTAGATTTCACATACAGGTTCTGGAATGTAGGCTCAATTGACTGAGATACACCACAGATGTTCGAAATGGTTGCAGTCGGGGCAATCGCCATCACGTTCGAGTTG
Source organism: Acinetobacter sp. UBA5984 (assembly GCF_002429925.1). NCBI lineage: Bacteria > Pseudomonadati > Pseudomonadota > Gammaproteobacteria > Moraxellales > Moraxellaceae > Acinetobacter > Acinetobacter sp. UBA5984. The sequence continues at coordinate 140,342 of NZ_DJBE01000005.1, read as the reverse complement.
CGCATACCGTCTTTTTGAACTTTGGCACGTAAAGTGTCCCAGTCCAGACGTTGTGTACGGTCAACTTCAAACATACGCTCTGGACGAGTTTTCGCAACCAGGTCAAGTGAGTCGATTGGTAAAATACCTTGATCCCACAGTGAACCTTTGAATGTTTCATACGTACCGCGTTCAACAGCAAGGTCACTTGAAGTTGAAATTGCGTAGTAAGAAATCACTTCCATTGATTCATCAGCAAACTCAACCGCAGCGTCAGAGCCGTAAGCCATACCCATTTCGTAAAGCGCATCCTGGAAGCCCATGATACCCATACCGACAGGGCGGTGTTTCAGGTTCGAGTTACGTGCTTGTGGAACCGCGTAATAGTTGATGTCGATCACGTTATCGAGCATACGTACTGCAGTTTTTACTGTACGAGCCAGTTTTTCACGATCTAGCTTGCCGCCTTGAACGTGTTGTACCAGGTTGATCGAACCTAAATTACATACTGCGATTTCTTCTTTGCTGGTGTTCAGGGTAATTTCTGTACACAGGTTAGAAGAGTGAACCACACCCACGTGTTGTTGTGGTGAACGTAGGTTACATACGTCTTTGAATGTGATCCAAGGGTGACCTGTTTCGAACAGCATAGACAGCATTTTGCGCCACAAATCTTTTGCACGGATTTTCTTGTGCAACATGTTTGTTTCTTTGGCAATGCTTTCGTAGTAAGCATAACGCTCAGCGAATTCTGCACCAGTCAGATCATGAAGATCAGGTGTTTCAGAAGGGGTGAACAGTGTCCATTCTGCATCTTCGAATACACGTTGCATGAACAAGTCAGGAACCCAGTTGGCAGTGTTCATGTCGTGAGTACGACGACGGTCATCACCAGTGTTCTTACGAAGCTCAAGGAATTCTTCGATATCCAGGTGCCAGGTTTCCAAGTATGCACATACTGCACCTTTACGTTTACCACCTTGGTTTACGGCAACAGCAGTATCATTGGCAACTTTAAGGAATGGCACCACACCTTGAGACTTACCATTTGTACCTTTAATGTAAGAGTTCAGGGCACGAACTGGAGTCCAGTCATTACCTAAACCGCCTGCCCATTTAGACAGCATTGCGTTATCACGCATTGCGCCATAGATGTCAAACAGGTCATCATCAATCGTAGTCAAGTAGCAGCTAGACAACTGTGGACGTAACGTACCTGAGTTGAACAGGGTAGGTGTAGACGCCATGTAGTCGAAGCTAGACAATAAGTTATAGAATTCAATTGCACGGTCTTCACGGTTATCTTCGTTCAGGGCAAGACCCATAGACACACGCATGAAGAACAATTGTGGCAATTCGAAACGCACGCCATCTGAGTGGATGAAGTAACGGTCAAATAGGGTTTGCAGACCTAGGTAAGTGAACTGGTTTGAACGTTCTGGTTGAATCGCTGCAGCCAGTTTAGCCAGGTCAAAGTTTAACAATTCAGGTGAAAGAAGCTCTAACTCAATCCCTTTTTTCAGGAAGGTTTCAAGCGCATCACCTTCATTGGTATCAGTGGATAGACCCAAGAACTCTAAACCGGTAGCCACCAAGTCATCACGCAACAGACGTGCAGTCACATAAGTATAGTTAGGTTCTTGCTCAATACGAGTACGAGTCGCCATCATCATTGTTGTAGAGATGTCAGACTCTTTTACGCCGTTATAAAGGTTTTTTACGGTCTCATCGACAATCGCCTGTACGTCGATCCCTTCAAGGCCTTCAGCAGCGCGAGTTACAGTCGCAGTCAATTCACTTAAGTCAAGCGGTTTTAACTTGCCTTCTGCATCAGTCACTTGCAGTGTAGGGTGATGGTTGGCACCTAACTGTTTGCGTGCTTCAGAACGTTGTTCACGGTAGATGACATAGGCACGTGCAACTTTCTGTTCGCCAGTACGCATCAGCGCAAGTTCAACCTGATCCTGAATTTCTTCGATATGGATCGTGCCACCCGATGGTAAACGGCGTTTGAATGTATTCAGAACCATTTCCGTTAATTGTTCGATACGGTCGTGTATACGGCTCGAATCTGCACTTTGCTGGCCTTCTACTGCCAAAAATGCTTTTCCAATTGCAACAGAAATTTTTTCTGCATCAAAAGCGGCAACATCACCGGTGCGTTTAATCACCTGAAGTTGACCCGGAGTGGACGTGATTACGCTCATGTTAGCATAGCTCCATTGTCATCTATTTTTATGTTTATGGACCGTTTGAACTGGGCAAAAATCGTGCCACAGTGTTCGAGGAATAAACACAAGACCTAGTGGTTATAAAATCAATTGAACACAAGATACGGGAAAATTTAGGGTAGATCAATATTGACATTTTGCTAAATATTTTTCTCAATTTTTATTGATTCTTGCATAAGCCTTATCCGGCAAGGCATAGCATATCAAAGCTGGCAAAAAGTGCTTATAGATAACATTGTGGATAACTAAAAAGGCCTGAATCAACCAGTCACATTTTGTTCAGATTTAGCTGTGATCGATGCAAATAAGCCGATAAACGGTAGTTAAATGCACATTCGAATGAAATGTGCACGATAAAATATTACAAAATGCTACTTTGATGTATTGGTTTGGTGAACGCTATCTTGTTTACAATGTAAACGTGTGTATATTGCAAGCATATTAAAAACGTATCTATTGGATTTCAAAAGGATACGTCCGTAGCATACGTCCATCAAATAAAGGGGCAACACATGAGCCAAGAAGAAAAGTTACCTAAAATTCTAATTGTTGAAGATGATGAGCGTCTTGCTCGTTTAACACAAGAATACCTCATTCGTAATGGTCTTGAGGTTGGGGTAGAGCCGGATGGCAACCGTGCTATTCGTCGTATTATTGCTGAGCAACCAGACATGGTGGTTCTAGATGTCATGTTGCCAGGTGCTGATGGTTTGACTATCTGTCGTGAAGTTCGTCCACATTATCATCAACCGATTTTAATGCTGACTGCACGTACTGAAGATATGGATCAGGTCTTAGGTCTGGAAATGGGTGCAGACGACTATGTCGCTAAACCGGTTCAGCCGCGTGTCCTGCTGGCTCGTATTCGTGCTTTATTACGCCGTACCGACAAAGTGCCTGAGGATGAAGTGGCTCAGCGCATCGAATTTGATGACCTGGTCATCGACAATGGTGGTCGTTCAGTGACCTTAAATGGTGAGCTGGTTGACTTTACCAGTGCAGAATATGACCTGTTGTGGCTGCTGGCTTCAAATGCGGGTCGCATCTTGTCACGTGAAGATATCTTTGAGCGTTTACGCGGCATCGAATATGACGGCCAAGACCGTTCAATTGATGTGCGTATCTCACGCATTCGTCCAAAGATTGGTGACGATCCTGAAAATCCAAAACGTATTAAAACAGTACGTAGTAAAGGTTATCTATTCGTCAAAGAAACTAACGGTATCTAATCGGTGCCTTTAGCCGCCTGAATAAACAGGATAATTAATAGGTGTTTAAACACAGTATATTTTTGCGGATATACGCAGGCCTGGTCATGCTTGTGGTCTTGGTGGCAGTATTCAGCTATCTGCTGGTACAGATCATCAACTACCAGCGTGCGCAGGAGTATCGTGAATCCCTGACTGATGGTATGGCATATATCATCAGTGAGGGGGTTGCGAGACAGCCTAATCTGCAGCAAAAGATGGATTGGGTTTCAGATGCGTCTGATCTGCTGGAATTACCGATCTACTATGTCGAAGCTAGTAAAGTGGATATTACCCGGGCGGAAGGTCGACGTCTGGCTAACCGTAAGGCAGTCGTGCGTTGGGATGCCAAAACCGGGGTAGCTTATATTGTCATCGGGCTACGTGATGATCCAAGTCATTATCTTTATATTAAGGCGGATAATATTACTGAACGTCAGATGAAGGCTTTACCGGTCTTTATTCTGGATTATCTGGTGTACTACCCAGGTCAGGAAAAAGAATACCTGAAGCGAATTCAGGACTATTTCTCTTATCCAATCTCGATCGAAAATGTCCAGAGCCTGCCACTAGATTCCGAGCAGATTGGACGTTTGCGTCTAGATCACAGCATTATTCTATATCGTGATAGTGCCTCAATTCGGGGTACTACAATTTCGATCATTTCTCCTATTCCTAGCTCGACGTCTGAAGTGCTGGTAATGGGGCCAGTGCCATTATTTAACTGGATGCCATTCCAGTTAGCTGCCGGGATTACCTTGCTCAGTCTGTTTGTTTTGAGTCTGGGGATTTATGGTCTGCTGGTGCCAATGCAGCGTAAACTGCGTGAAGTGAGCTATGCCCTGAACAAGATGAAAACTGGCAATATGTCATTACGTCTTCCGGTAGAGGGTAGTGATGAGATGGCGACGCTGGCTTCCAGCTATAACAATATGTCGGATCATATTCAGCGTCTGATTGAAGCGCAGCGTGAATTGATGCGTGCCGTATCGCATGAGCTGCGTACACCTGTTGCTCGTATTCGTTTTGCTGTGGAAATGATGGCAGATGAAGACGACTATGATTATCGCTTGCAGCAGGTTGAGCAGATCGATAAAGATATTGAAGCCTTAAATACCTTGATCGATGAAATCATGACCTATGCCAAACTGGAACAGGGCATGCCTTCAATTGAATTTGAAGATATTGATCTGTTTGAAGTGTTGGATCAGGTGGCAGTCGAAACAGATGCTTTAAAAACTGGCAAAGAAGTCGAAGTACTGCCGATGCCAGTACCTGTGACCGTAGAAGCTGAACGACGTTACCTGCATCGTGTGGTACAAAATCTGGTGGGGAATGCAGTACGCTACTGTGAGCAAAAAATCCTGATCAGCGGCGGACTAGACGCTAAGGGCATGGCGTATATCTGTGTAGAAGATGATGGTCCGGGGATTCCGGAAACTGACCGTGCTCGTATCTTTGAAGCTTTTGCCCGACTGGATGATAGTCGTACCCGTGCTTCAGGGGGGTATGGTTTGGGCTTGTCTATTGTCAGCCGGATTGCCTACTGGTTTGGTGGAGAGATTCAGGTCGATCAAAGTCCGACACTGGGTGGTGCACGCTTTATCATGATTTGGCCAGCCAGCCGTTACGGTAAAAAAATCAAGCAAAAACCGATCGAAAAACTGGAAAAAGCTGAAGTGTCAGATCAATCAGAATAAGAGTTTAGGTGAGAAAAAACGATACATAGGTATCGTTTTTTTATGGCTATTTAAAGGGGATTATTCATGGATGGTAGCATCCGGTTCAATCAGTGGCTTGCCTTCTTTCAGGCTGTTTAAGGCATCAGAATTGAAGTTGATCAGTAGCTTGTTATTTTTAACATCTACCTGATAGCTTTGGATTAGCTTTTGGTCACCAGATAAGGTTTCAAGCTTGTACTCATCGGCAATATTCATAATACCGTCTAGGTTAATGCTGGAAGAGGCATAGTCTGTCTGGAAAAGTTTATGAATATCCCCTAAGTCAAAGATTGCATTGCTGGCATCCTGATGTTTTTGGATATAGCTTTCTACATGTCGCATCAATAATTGAGCAAAGAAAAAATAATCAGGTTTATGGGTAAATCGTAGAGACATGCATGGACTCCTTATTGTTACTTTATAAATGTCATAGTGTGTTTAAAAATAGAAATATCATAATCTGAATCAAACTGTTGGACGTGTTGCAAAAATACACAATTGCTCTTTTAAGGCTTACCGAGAGCGGGTAGAAAAGGGGGGCTTCTAATTGAATGACAACATTCATGTTAAACATCTTTTAAAACACACTTATTTTTCCGGAGCATGATGCAAAGGTGAAATGTTTTTAATTGATTCTTTATAAGTTTCGTTTCATTGGGTGGGTAGCCAGCCACTGTAAAAGGACTGAGGCTTAATTAAGCAGAGCTTTAAAAGCCTATCTGGTTTTAGAAAAAAAATAATGGAAATTTAAACTTTAATTTAAAAAAACGATCGGTTGAGATTCTCTGAGCTTAAAGCCAGAATAAAATTAGGAATGTCTAAAAAATCATCCAAAAGACTAAGGCTTATAAACTAGCAAGTGAAATCCAAAATCAGGTACAATTGGCGGGATTAATTTTGTGTTTGGTGTATTTGAAGGCCAATACATACATTCTTTGTTAATAAATCGGCCTGCCAGGAGTTATCCCCGCATGAGTGCCATTACTCCATACGAATGGGCAATTATTGCCTTCGTGATCGGCGTTACATTTTTATGCGTCTTTATGCTCACTGTCCCATTACTCCTCGGGGGTAAATCATGGGGCCGTGCCAAGCAGGAGCAGTTTGAGTCAGGCGTAGTCAGCGCAGGTGGAGCTCGTATCCGCTTGTCTGCGAAATTCTATTTAGTTGCAATTTTCTTTGTAGTCTTCGACCTCGAAGCACTTTACCTGTATGCATGGGCATCTTCTGTTCGTGAAGTAGGTTGGATTGGTTTTGCAACTGCAGCTATCTTTATTTTGGTTTTACTTGTTGGTTTGGTTTACGAATTATCGACAGGCGCACTGAACTGGGCACCTTCAGACAGACGTAAAGCAGCAGGATACAAAGCTAAAATTGGTTCGCCAAATATGGATCTTGCAGAAATTACGCGCTTCAACTCTGTTGAAGAATTGGTTATGGATCCAACTGGTCAAATCCCAGCTCAATCATCTGGTCTTGTGAAAAAATCACAAGTTCAACCCTCTGATAAGGAGTAACTCGGGATGAAATATACATTAACCCGTGCGAATCCGAATGCTGATGAATATCCACTTCAAGAGCGTATCGTTGTAGAAGATCCGCTTCTAGAAGAAGAAGTGAATAAAAATGTGTTCATGACTCGCCTAGAGGATGTAATGCACACAGCAGTGAACTGGGGTCGTAAGAACTCAGTTTGGCCATTTAACTTTGGTACATCTTGCTGCTACGTTGAATATGCAACGACTTTGACCGGTGTGCATGACTTGTCACGTTTTGGTGCCGAAGTTATCCGTGCTTCACCGCGTCAGGCAGACTTGATGATCGTAGCAGGTACATGCTTCGTAAAAATGGCTCCGGTAATTCAACGTCTGTATGAACAGATGCTTGAACCGAAATGGGTTATTTCAATGGGTGCGTGTGCGAACTCAGGTGGTATGTACGATATTTATTCAGTCGTACAAGGTGTGGATAAGATTATTCCGGTAGATGTATACGTTCCGGGTTGCCCACCACGTCCTGAAGCATTGATCCAGGCATTAATGCTGTTACAAGACCAAATTCAATTAGAGCGTCGTCCGCTGTCTGCGGTAATCGGTGATGATCTTAAGCCAGTGTATAAGCCAAAGATGATGCCGGAACGTGACCGTAAGAAAGACCAGCGTGTGGCTGTGAAGAACTTACGCTCTATGGATGAAATTAAATAATTTAAACGACCGGTTTTTTGTTGTGCACCCGCTATGGGTGTAGTTGTCGTTTAGGTTGACTGAATTTGTATTAAATAGGAAGCCAAGCCAATGGCTGAAACTGACATTGCTATGCCAGAATCAACAGCAGTTGATTCACGCCCAGCATTTGCCATCATTGAAGAGCTCAAAACCAAGTTTGGTGAGAACTTCTTTGTGCAAACGACTTTCGAGGATTTCCCGACAGTTTGGGTTGAGCGCGCACGTGTACAAGAAGTACTGATGTTCTTGCGTACCGTGCCACGTCCATACGTGATGCTATTCGACTTGTCTGCAGTAGATGAGCGTTTACGTACGCACCGTGACGGTTTGCCTGCGTCAGAATTCACAGTGTTCTATCATTTATTATCTTTAGAGCGTAACTGTGACATTCGTATTAAAGTTGCATTAAGCGACAGCGATCTGAATATTCCGACCGCAACGAATATCTGGCCAAATGCGAACTGGTATGAGCGTGAAGCTTATGACATGTTCGGCATCAATTTCGAAGGGCATCCAATGCTCCGTCGTATCTTGTTGCCAACCTACTGGGAAGGTCACCCGCTACGTAAAGAATATTCTGCACGTGCAACGGAATATACACCGTATATGCAGAACCAAGCCAAACAAGACTTCGAGCAAGAACACCTTCGCTTTGTGCCTGAAGATTGGGGCTTAAAGCGTGGTAATAAAGACGAAGACTTCATGTTCCTGAACTTGGGTCCTAACCACCCATCTGCGCACGGTGCGTTCCGTGTAATTTTGCAGTTGGATGGTGAAGAAGTGAAAGACTGTGTGCCAGATATTGGTTATCACCACCGTGGTGTGGAAAAGATGGCTGAACGTCAAACTTGGCATTCATTCATTCCTTATACTGACCGTGTGGACTACTTAGGTGGTTGTGCTCAAAACATGCCGTATGTGATGGGTGTGGAACAACTGGCAGGTATTACTGTGCCAGACCGTGCACAATGTATTCGTGTCATGATGTCGGAACTGTTCCGTATCAATAACCACTTGCTGTACATCGGTACTGCGATTCAGGATGCCGGCGGTATGACCCCAGTATTCTATATGTTCGCTGACCGTCAGAAAGTGTATGACATCGTGGAAGCGATTACTGGTTACCGTATGCATCCAGCATGGTTCCGTATCGGTGGTACTGCACATGATTTGCCAAATGGTTGGGAAAAACTGGTTCGAGACTTGCTCGACTGGATGCCTAAACGTTTGAACGAATACTATACTGCAGCACTGAAAAACTCTGTATTCATGGGTCGTACCCGTAATGTGGCTCAGTACGATGCGAAATCTGCATTGGCATGGGGTGTAACAGGTACTGGTCTGCGTGCGACAGGTATCGACTTTGATGTTCGTAAATACCGTCCATACAGTGGTTATGAAAACTATGACTTCGAAGTGCCAGTTGAGTACGAAGGCGATGCATATGCTCGTGTGATTGTTCACTTCCGTGAAATCGAACAGTCACTGAAAATCATTAAGCAGTGTCTAGAGAATATGCCATCTGGTGCGTACAAAGCGGACCATCCACTGGCTGTTCCACCACCAAAAGACAAAACATTACAAGATATTGAAACCTTGATTACGCACTTCTTGAGCGTTTCTTGGGGTCCTGTAATGCCTGCAGGTGAATCATCTGTGATGGCAGAGGTGGTAAAAGGGGCGTCGACTTATTATCTGACTTCAGACAAGTCAACCATGAGTTACCGTACCCGTATTCGTACACCAACTTTCACGCATTTACAGCAAATGCCTTCTGTGATTAACGGCAGTCTTGTATCTGACTTAATCATTTATTTAGCGACAATCGACGTCGTAATGGCTGACGTAGATCGCTAAGGGGTAAACGCATTATGATGATTTTGACTGATAAAAAGCCACGTGTGAATGTTGAAGGGATTTTAACTTCGGAAGAAATCCATGAAATTGAACATCACATTGGGCATTACCCATACCCACGTGCAGCGTGTCTTGATGCGCTGAAGTGTGTACAACGCCGTAATGGCTGGGTAGACGATGCTCAAATGAATGCCATCGCGCAAATGCTCAGCATGAGCGTTGCCGATTTGGAAGGGGTTGCAACGTTCTATAACCGTATCTACCGTCAGCCAGTGGGTCGTCACGTAATTTTACTGTGTGACTCTATTGCGTGTTTCTTGATGGGTGCGGAGACTTTAGCAGAAGCATTCCAGCGTGAATTGGGTATCCAGTTCGGCCAAACCACAGCGGATGGCCGTTTTACCTTGCTTCCAATTTGCTGCCTAGGTAACTGTGACAAAGGTCCAACCCTCATGATTGATGAAGACACTCACGGTCTCGTGGAAGTGACATCAATTAAACAGTTATTGGAGAAGTATGTATGAATACCGAACCAAAACCAATTTATGGCGACGGTAACCCAGAAACGCATCCACTGACTTGGCGTCTAAGCAAGCAAGCGAATGTCCGTCACGTTGATGACTACGAAGCGCTTGAAGGCTATGCAGGCTTTAAAAAAGCTCTGTCTATGACACCGAAAGAAGTGCTGGAAGTCGTAAAAGCTGCAACCGTAAAAGGTCGTGGTGGTGCAGGCTTCCCGGCAGGGATCAAATGGTCGCTGATGGCGCCAAATGACAATTCAGGTCCACGTTACCTGATTTGTAATGCCGATGAGATGGAACCAGGTACCTTCAAAGACCGTCTGTTGATGGAAGATCTTCCGCATCAGCTGATCGAAGGGATGCTGATTGCAGCTTATACCCTTGAAGCAACTCAAGGTTATATCTTCATCCGTGGTGAATACATCGAAGCAGCGAAGTACCTGAACGAAGCACTTGAGCAGGTTCGTGCCAAAGGTTACCTGGGTGACAACATCCTGGATTCTGGCTGGAGCTTCGAGTTACACGTGCATACCGGTGCAGGTCGTTATATCTGTGGTGAAGAAACTGCATTGATTAACTCGCTTGAAGGTCGCCGTGCAAACCCGCGTACCAAACCGCCATTTCCGCAAGTTGCAGGCGCTTGGGGCCGTCCTACGATCGTGAACAACGTAGAGACCTACAACAACTTGCCAGCCATCATGTTGCGTGGTCCAGAATGGTACATCGGTCTGTCTGCAGGCAAATCGAAAGATCCTGGCACAAAAATTTATGGTGCTTCAGGTAAGGTGAAATTCCCAGGCCTTTGGGAACTGCCATTCGGTACCACTGCACGTGAAGTAATTGAAGAACATGCCGGTGGTATGCGTGACGGCTTGAAGCTGAAAGCATGGTTACCCGGTGGTGCATCAACTGACTTCCTGGCTGCTGAGCATATCGATCTTCCGATGGATGCGGAAAGCATCATGAAAGCAGGTTCACGTTTAGGTACCTGTCTATTGATGGTAGTTGATGAAACCCAATGTATGGTTTCAGCGACTCGTAACCTCGAAGAATTCTTTGCGCGTGAATCATGTGGCTGGTGTACACCTTGCCGGGATGGCTTACCTTGGGCGGTGAAAGCGCTTAAAGCACTTGAAGATGGTACTGGCAAGAAAGAAGATATCGATCACTTACAAGAACTGACTCGTAAGCTTTGGATTGGTAAAACTTTCTGTGCTCACGCACCAGGTGCTATGGAACCGTTAATGGGCGCACTCAAACATTTCCGTGGCGAATTTGAAGCGAAAGTCGTAAATGCTGCCGCTCAAACCCGCAACGTAGAACAAGCTTAAGGAATTCGACTATGGCTACAATTCATGTCGATGGAAAATCGTATGAAGTCAACGGCTCGGAAAACTTGCTGCAAGCATGTTTGAGTCTTGGTATCGACATCCCATACTTTTGTTGGCATCCATCCTTAGGTTCTGTCGGTTCTTGCCGTCAATGTGCTGTGACTCAATACGCGAATCCAGAAGATACGCGTGGTCGTTTGGTCATGTCATGTATGACACCGGCTGCTGACAATACCTACATCTCGATTGAAGACAAAGAAGCGAAAGATTTCCGTGCTTCTGTTGTTGAATTCTTGATGACTAACCACCCGCACGACTGTCCAGTATGTGAAGAGGGTGGTCACTGTCACCTGCAAGATATGACAGTAATGACTCAACACGATCGTCGTCGTTACCGTTTCACCAAACGTACGCATTACAACCAAGAACTTGGTTCGTTCATTGCGCACGAGATGAACCGTTGTATCGCATGTTACCGTTGTGTTCGTTACTACAAAGACTATGCGGGCGGTACGGATTTCGGTGTATATGCGAACGCTTCTCGCGTTTATTTCGGTCGTCCTGAATCAGGTACTTTGGAATCTGAATTCTCAGGTAACCTAACTGAAGTGTGTCCGACTGGTGTATTCACCGATAAGACTCACTCGGAACGCTATAACCGTAAATGGGACATGCAGTACGCACCAAGCGTATGTCATGGCTGTTCTTCAGGTTGTAACATCTCTCCAGGTGAGCGTTATGGCGAGCTTCGCCGTGTTGAAAACCGTTTCAATGGTGAAGTTAACCAATACTTCCTGTGCGATAAAGGCCGTTTCGGTACCGGTTATGTAAACCGTAAAGACCGTCCACGTCAGCCACAGTTCCGTACTGGCACGAATGTAGAAACAGTTTCTGTTGATACAGCATTGGATACTGTGATTGCGAAAATCCAGGGCAAAAAAGTTCTGGGGATCGGTTCACCACGTGCATCACTTGAAGCTAACTTCGCGCTACGTGAATTAGTTGGTCAAGACAACTATTCAACCGGTATGGCTCAAAAAGAGCAAAATCTGGTTGAACTGGCTGCATCGATCATGCAAACCGAGGGTGTTTATAACCCGAACATGCGTGAAATCGAAAGCTATGATGCGGTACTGATTCTGGGTGAAGACCTGACTCAAACTGCGCCACGTATGGCTTTATCTGTTCGCCAAGCTGCGAAAAATAAAGGCAAGGAAATGGCTGCAGAGCGCCGTACCCAAGAATGGCTGGCTGAACCTGTACAACGTATTGCCCAAGATGCGAAATCTCCGATTTACATTCTGGCTGCAACACAAACACGTTTGTCTGACGTTGCAGAAGGTGAAGTAGTTGCTTCTCCAAACGATATCGCACGTTTAGGCTTCGCGATTGCTGCGGGCGTGAAAGGTGAAATCATCACTGGTCTTGATGACGATGCGAAGGCATTTGCACAAACCATTGCAGATACGCTAAAAGCTGCGAAGAAGCCACTGATCATCTCTGGCACAAGTCTACAAGACGCAACCATCATGGAAGCTGCTGCACAAGTAGCACAAAACCTAGGTAATGCGGGCTTGACCTTGACTGTTCCTGAAGTGAACTCAATGGGGCTGGCAATCTTCGGTGGTCAAAGCCTTGAACAAGCATTTGCACAAGACTATGACACTGTCCTAATTGTAGAAAACGATCTATACCGTCGTTTACCAGTAGCTCAGGTTGATGCTGCGCTTGCAGGCAAACAGGTGATCGTATTGGATCACTCTGAAACTGCGACTGTGAAGAAAGCCAATATTGTATTGTCTGCTGCTTCATTTGCTGAAGGTGATGGTACTGTCGTTTCTCAAGAAGGCCGTGCACAACGTTTCTATCAAGTGTATGACCCTAACTACTACAACCCGGAACTGGCAATCAAAGAATCTTGGCGCTGGTTACACGCACTGGAAACAGGCGTACAAGGCAAAGCGATTTCTTGGACTGTACTGGATGATGTGATCGAGTCAGTAGCAAGCAACGTTCCTGCACTTGAAGGTATTCTGGATGTAGCACCAGATGCAGGCTTCCGTGTCCATGGTCTGAAAGTGGCACGTGAACCACGTCGTTATTCAGGTCGTACTTCGATGCGTGCGCCATTGTCTGTACATGAGCCGAAACAACCTACTGATAAAGACAGTGCATTAACATTCTCTATGGAAGGTTATGTCGGTGATGAAACTCCATCTTCACTGGTACCATTTGCTTGGGCTGCAGGCTGGAACTCACCACAAGCCTGGAACAAATACCAGGATGAAGTGGGCGGTCACTTAAAAGGCGGTGATTCAGGCGTTCGTTTATTCGACCGTTTACCAAAACGTCCAGCGCGTAGCTTCGTTGCACCAGCACCTGTGCTTGTAAATGCTGAAAGCTTCCGTCTGGTGCCAATGCATCACATCTTTGCATCTGGCGAGTTCACCATTAAAACTCCGGCAATGGAATCACGTATTCCTGATGCAGTATTTGCAGTGGGCGAACAGGATGCTACACGCTTGAACCTGCAAGACGGTCAGAAGATCACTGTGAAAGCAGGCGAGACTTCAATCGTTCTTCCTGTACAAGTGATTGAATACTTACCAACAGGTTATATTGGCTACCCAATTGGTCTTGCACCAACGGTATCTCTTGCAGAGCCTGTTTCAGTCGCAGTAGGAGCGTAATTCATGGAACAAGAATTAATCCGTCAAACGCCGCTGTGGGCTGAAAACTGGCCAATCGCCTATTCAGTACTTCAAGCGATCGTGATCTTACTGGTTGTAGTACTGATCGCTGCGTTGATGTCTTTTATTGAACGTCGTTTACTCGGCTTATGGCAAGACCGTTATGGTCCGAACCGTGTAGGTCCGGGCGGTATGTTCCAGATTGTTGCCGACATGCTGAAAATCATGTTCAAGGAAGACTGGACACCAAAATTTGCCGATAAATTGACTTTCCGTATGGCTCCAGCAGTTGCGATGGCAACTGCGGTACTGTCGTTCATGGTTATTCCTGTATCACCTTATCTAGGTGTTGCAGACATGAGTATCGGTCTGTTGTTCTTCATGGCAATGGCAGGTATTGCGGTATATGCAGTACTGTTTGGTGGTTGGTCTTCTAACAACAAATACGCATTGCTTGGTGGTCTACGTTCAGCAGCGCAAACCATTTCTTATGAAGTGTTCCTGGGTATTTCACTGATGGGTGTAGTGGCAATTGCCGGTTCATTCAACATGCGTGAAATCGTAGAAGCACAGAAAGATGTTTGGTTTATTATTCCTCAGTTCTTAGGCTTCCTGATCTTCGTAGTTGCAGGTGTTGCGGTAACTCACCGTCACCCATTTGACCAACCCGAAGCGGAACAGGAACTGGCGGAAGGTTACCACGTAGAATATGGTGGTATGAAATGGGGTATGTTCTTCGTTGCGGAATACGTGAACGTAGTACTGATCTCTGCATTGATCGTAACCCTGTTCTTCGGTGGCTGGTTAGCACCATTTGGTCTTGATTTCCTTCCACCAGCATTCTGGTTCATTATTAAAACAGCATTCTTCGTAATGATGTTTGTATTGGCCCGTGGTTCTTTAATGCGTCCACGTTATGACCAGGTGATGAACTTTGGTTGGAAAATTTGCTTGCCATTGGCGTTGGTTAACCTTTTGGTGACTGGTGCTGTGATTCTGTTGAATCAGGCCTAAGACAGCAGGGAGAACAAAATGTTTAAATTTCTAGCTGGATTCGGGTCAATCGTTCGTACGTTGTTTATGGTATTTACCCATGCAACGCGCAAACGTGACACCATTTTATATCCGGAAGTGCCAGCCGAAGAAATCGTGCCACCACGTTTCCGTGGTCGTATCGTATTAACGCGTGACCCAGATGGCGAAGAGCGTTGTGTAGCATGTAACCTGTGTGCGGTTGCATGTCCGGTAGGCTGTATTTCACTCCAAAAAGCAGAACGTGAAGATGGTCGTTGGTATCCGGAATTTTTCCGTATCAACTTCTCTCGTTGTATTTTCTGCGGTATGTGTGAAGAAGCATGTCCTACGACTGCGATTCAAATGACACCAGATTTCGAATTAGGCGAATATGTTCGTCAAGATCTAGTCTACGAAAAAGAACACTTGCTGATTTCTGGTCCTGGTAAATATCCTGACTATAACTTCTACCGTGTAACCGGTATGGCAGTTGCTGGTAAGGACAAAGGTCAGGCACAGCGTGAAAGTGCACCTGTTGATGTACGGAGTCTATTACCATGATGTGGCCATTTTATTTAATGGCCCTTGTGGCCATCGTCTCTACGGTTCGTGTGGTAACTAACACGAATCCGGTACATGCTTTATTAAGCCTGATCGTTTCACTCCTTGCTGTAGCAGGACTGTTCCTGATCGTGGGTGCACCGTTTGCGGGTGCACTTGAAGTCATCGTTTATGCTGGCGCGATCATGGTGTTATTCGTGTTCGTGGTAATGATGCTGAACCTGGGCGAACAGACTGTTGCTCAGGAACGCAAATGGTTGACTTCATCGGCTTGGGCTTATCCGGCATTGATGAGCTTCCTGATTGGTCTGATCTTGGTTTGGGTACTTAAATCAGATTACGTGCAGCCTTCAATGGTAATGGGCACTGAAATGGTCGGTCCTAAAGCGGTAGGTCAATCACTCTTTACGCAATACTTATTGTTGGTAGAAGTTGCCGCGATGTTATTGCTTGCATCACTTGTTGCAGCATTCCATTTGGGTAAACGTGAACCAGGTGCAGAAGAGGAACAACAATAATGGGCAACATCCCTTTAGAGCATGGTTTGATCGTTGCATCCATTCTTTTTGCACTGGGTTTTTACGGTGTAATGGTGCGACGCAACCTGCTATTCATTTTAATGAGCCTTGAAATCATGATGAATGCTGCTGCTTTGGCGTTCGTCCTGGCGGGCAGTGCATGGGCACAGCCTGATGGTCAAATCATGTTTATCCTGATTCTGACCCTTGCTGCGGCAGAGGCATGTATCGGTCTTGCGATCGTCCTTCAGTTCTATCATCGCTTCCATCATCTGGATGTGGATGCTGCTAGTGAGATGCGCGGATGAGTTATTTATATCTAACAATTTTATTCCCGCTCATTGGCTTCGTCCTTTTAGCGGCAGGGCGTCATAAGCTTCCTGAAACAGTTGCAGCCATTATTGGTGTAGGGGCTGTGGGGTTATCGGCATTGTTCGCACTCATTGCGGGTATGGACTTTGTCAACAATGGTTCTACCGCAGTAGTACAACCTCTTTGGACCTGGTTCAATGTCGGTGGTTTTGCACCGGGCATTAGCCTGCACCTGGACGGTTTGTCTCTGTTGATGCTGGGCATGGTGACAGGCGTTGGTTTCCTGATCCATATCTTTGCATCATGGTACATGCGTGGTGAACAAGACTTCGCACGTTTCTTCTCTTACTTCAACCTGTTCGTTGCAAGCATGTTATTGCTGGTACTGGGTGACAACCTGGCGTTGTTATTCCTGGGTTGGGAAGGTGTAGGTCTGTGTTCTTATCTGCTGATTGGTTATTACTACCAAAACCCTGCAAACGGTGTGGCAGCGATCAAGGCATTTACCGTTACCCGTATTGGTGACGTATTCCTGTTGATCGCCATGTTCTTGCTGTTCCAGCAATTCGGTACATTGAATACTCAGTACATCGTAGAAAATGCTGCGACTGTGATGACTCAAAGCTCATCATTGACCATCTGGACTGCACTAATGTTGTTCCTAGGTGCTGCTGGTAAATCTGCGCAGATCCCGTTACAAACATGGTTGGCAGATGCGATGGCAGGTCCGACTCCTGTTTCTGCATTGATCCACGCTGCAACAATGGTAACAGCGGGTGTTTACCTATGCTGTCGTCTATTCACAGTATTTGAGCTTGCGCCTGAAGTGATGATGTTCATCTCGATTACTGGTGCGGTGACATTACTGGTAGCTGGTTTTGCTGCATTGGTACAAACAGACATCAAACGTATTCTGGCTTACTCAACGATGAGTCAGTTGGGCTACATGTTTATGGCTGTAGGTGCTGAAGCATACCAGGCGGGTCTGTTCCACATGCTAACTCACGCATTCTTCAAAGCATTATTATTCTTGTCTTCTGGTGCGGTGATTCTGGCTTACCACCACGAACAAAACATCTTCAAGATGGGCGGTCTGTTCTACAAGAACAAGTTCCTGTTTGCATGTTTCGCCATTGGTGGCGGTGCATTGGCTGCAATTCCATTCATCACTGTGGGCTTCTTCTCAAAAGATGCAATACTGGGTGCGGTATGGGTACAAGGCCAATCAATCGCGGTTTACAGCACACTTTACTGGGTGGGTGTAATCGGTGCGTTCCTGACTTCGATCTATACATTCCGTCTAATCTGGGTTGTATTCTTCGGTAAAGAAAACACACCTTACCACGCAATCAAGGGTGTAACTTACTGGGGTCCATTGGCAATTCTTGCAGTACTTTCAACTTTCGTTGGTGCAGCATTAAAAGCGCCTGTGGAAAGTATTTTGAATGCGGCTAAACTTCCTGCATTTGAAATTCCGGAAGCACTTGAACATGGCATGCATACTGCAGAGTACACAGCAGTAGGTATTGCACTGGTAGGTCTTGCAATTGGTGTAGTGCTGTTTGCTTTTGCTTACAACGCTGTGAAATCTTTTGCGAAAACTTCTCTGGGTGCGGGCCTTGCCAACATCTGCCGTAATGCACTTGGTTTCGACAAGCTGTATGACATCGTTTTTGTAAAGCCTTATTTGTTCTTCGCGAAACTGTTCGGTCGTGATCCGATTGATGGCTTCTGGTTAGTGCTGCCTGCACTGGTTAAAGGTGGTCATAGCTTTACTAGTTCGCGTCAAACAGGTTCACTGCGTGAATATGCATCTAGTATGGGGCTCGGTGTCGTTGTCCTACTGATGATCTTGCTCGTGATTCAGGTAGTGGGGAAATAAAATGGAAGCTCCAAACAATATTATTTTGCCGGCTCTGATCCTCATTCCGTTCATTGCAGGTTTTATTTGCTGGTTGGTCGATAAACTCGACCAACACCTTCCGCGTTATATCGCGCTGATTGGTATGTTAGTGACGCTGGTCTTGACCATCGTCCTTTGGCAGTCGGGTACTTATAACTATGAACTTGGCGGTGCGGCTCCTACGTGGGCAGCCGAGTTCAAATTGCCTTGGATTCAAACCCTGGGCATTAACATTCACCTTGCAGTGGATGGTTTGTCTTTACTGATGGTTGGCTTGACTGCACTCCTTGGTGTGCTGGCAGTAGGCTGTTCATGGGGTGAGATTCAGAAAAACGTGGGTTTCTTCCACCTGAACCTTTTATGGTCTCTGGGTGGTGTAATCGGTGTATTCCTGGCAATTGACCTGTTCCTGTTCTTCTTCTTCTGGGAGATGATGCTGGTGCCGATCTACTTCCTGATCGCACTTTGGGGTCATAAAGGGGCAGAAGGCAAGTCACGTGTATATGCTGCAACCAAGTTCTTCATCTACACACAGGTAGCTGGTTTAGTTATGCTGATTGGTATCCTCGGTCTGGTGACTGTAGGCTACACCATGACTGGTCAAATCCGTTTCGACTATAACTACCTGATGGGTGTAGCGAACATGCTGGATACACAAGCGCCAGCAGTTGCTTATGCATTCATGATCTGTCTATTCATCGGTTTTGCGGTAAAACTTCCAGTTTTCCCATTACACGGCTGGTTACCAGATGCGCATGCACAAGCACCGACAGCGGGTTCTGTTGACCTTGCAGGTATCTTGATTAAGACAGCTGCCTACGGTCTGATCCGTTTCGTAATTCCATTCTTCCCGGCGGCTTCTGCACAGTTTGCAGACATCGCGATCATTTTCGGTTTAATCGGTATCTTCTACGGTGCTTGGTGTGCTTTCCAGCAAACCGATATGAAACGTTTATTGGCGTATACATCTATTTCACACATGGGCTTCGTTTTACTGGCAATTTATGCAGGTAACATCCTGACTTTCCAAGGTCTGATGATCATGATGCTGGCTCACGGTCTGTCATCTGCGGCGCTGTTCATTATGTGTGGTCAGGTGTACGAACGTGTTCATACACGTGATATGCGTTTGATGGGTGGTATTCGTGGTCAGTTCCCATACCTTGCATTCTTCCTGATGTTCTTCATCGCGGCGCTTGTCGGTATTCCAGGTCTAGGTAACTTCATTGGTGAGTTCCTGATCCTGATGGGTTCATTCGGTAAATTCCCTGCATTCACAATCCTCGCTGCAATCAGCTTGGTATTTGCGGGTCTGTACGGTTTGATTCTGATCCATAAAGCGTTGTTTGGTGTTCCAAACGAAGAGCAAAAACAGCACTACACAAATCCGTTAAAAGATTTAAATGCACGTGAAGTGGTAATTTTGCTGATCTGTGCATTTGGTCTAGCATGGCTTGGTCTATACCCACAAAGCTTCCTTGACGTTTCTAACTCAAGCATGGCGTGGTTAGCGAATAGCTACATTCCTGTGTCTGAAGCAGCTGATGCTGTGCAGCAAGCTGCCGTTTCAGCTGAAAATGTGGAGATCCAATAAGCCATGAACTTCACAATGTCTTTTTCTGAGCTTATGCCTCTAGCACCTGTGATGATCGTGTCATTGACTGCGATCGTCGTGATGTTGCTTACTGCAATTAAGCGTAACCATAACTTAGTTGCGACTACGACAGTCATTGGTTTAAACCTGGCGGCGTTGTACATTCTGTTCATTCTGTTAGCGGGTCAATTTGCACCTGCTAATGTAATGAACCTGTTCCTCGTAGATCCGTTTACGATGCTGTATCAGTTTGTGATTATTGTGGCTGCACTGGCGTGTAGTACTTTGTCACATGCTTATATTGAAACCTATAAAGATAACCGTGAAGAACTGTATATCCTGATGCTGACCTCCGTTGCCGGTGCGATGCTGATGGTGGCAAGTTCTCACTATGCATCTTTCTTCATTAGCCTTGAGCTCATGTCGATCCCTGTATACGGCTTATTGGCGTATACACATCAACGCTCTCAATCGCTAGAAGCAGGTGTGAAATATCTGGTGCTTTCAGCAACTGCATCTGCAATGTTGCTGATGGGTATGGCATATGTTTATGCATATACAGGTTCTCTAAGCTTTGTCGCTGAACCAGGCAAACTGTTGACTGCATTTAGTCAACCTGCTGTGGTGATTGGTCTGGCACTGATTGTATTCGCTGTTGGCTTTAAACTGTCACTGGCTCCATTCCACAAATGGACACCAGATGTATACGCAGGTGCTCCAGCGCCAGTTGCAACTTTCCTTGCAACTGTGTCCAAAGTGGCAATGCTAGGTCTGTTCGTACGTTATGTATTGTCTTCTGGCTTAATCCTGTCAGATAGCTTCGTCACTATCATCAGCGTGATTGCAGTACTTTCTATCATTGTAGGTAACTTGCTTGCAGTGAAACAGGTGAACTTGAAACGTATCTTGGCATACTCTTCAATTGCTCACTTCGGTTATGTACTGGTTGCGATCGTATCCGCACGTAATACTGACTTTTTACAAGTTCAAGGTTTCGCGACTTTTGAAAGTGTAAATGTCTATATCATCACGTATGTATTGACTACGATCGGTGCTTTCGGTGTGGTAACGCTGATGTCTAGTCCGTATAACAATACAGATGAAGCAGATAGCTTGGCGGAGTACCGTGGTCTGTTCTGGCGCCGTCCAGTATTGACTGCTGTATTAACTGTGATGATGCTGTCTCTAGCAGGTATTCCATTAACAGCGGGCTTCATTGGTAAGTTCCTGGTGGTGAAAACTGCGGTAGCAGGCGAGTCTTGGTTCCTTGCTGCGATGGTCATCCTGGGTTCAGGTATTGGTCTGTACTACTACCTGCGTGTAATGGTTGTCATGTATATGACTCCACCAGAAACACCACGTCTTGACGCTGTAAATCACTGGGGTCAGAAAGTCGGCGGTATCATGATATTGCTTGTCGCATTACTGGTACTGGTGATAGGTGTTTATCCGGATCCAATCATTGCGCTGTCTCGCTATGCGTTCTTCGCAATGTCGCCTGAATTACAACAGTTTATTTTCACTTTGGTTCAAAGTGGTTTTAACTAATTCAGCGCAAGTTTGAAGTTATTACAAAAAAGCCTCCACGATTGGGGGCTTTTTTAGTTAAACAAATCCGGAAAAGTCTTTATAATAGCGGAAATTTATCTTTAACCTTCTAGGTGTTCTCCCGTGGCAATCCATGAAATCCGTCATCCTTTAATTCGACATAAACTCGGTTTACTGCGTCGTGCTGACATTAGTACCAAGAACTTCCGTGAGCTTGCTCAGGAAGTGACTATGCTTTTGACTTATGAAGCGACCAAGGATCTGCCTGTCGTTGAACATGAGATTGATGGCTGGAACGGACCGGTGACTGTAGACCGTATTGCAGGTAAGAAAATTACTGTTGTGCCAATTCTACGTGCAGGTATTGGTATGCTGGACGGTTTCCTGAATCTGATTCCAAGTGCCAAAGTCTCTGTACTTGGTCTGGAACGTGATGAAGAAACCCTACAGGCACGTACTTATTATAAAAAACTGGTTCCAGATGTACAAAACCGTCTTGCTATGATTATCGATCCAATGCTGGCGACTGGTTCTTCTCTGGTAGCTGCGATTGATGTATTGAAAGCCAGCGGCTGTAAAGATATTCGTGTGATGGTATTGGTCGCTGCACCTGAAGGCATTAAACGTGTTGAAGAAGCTCATCCAGATGTGGTGATTTTCACTGCGGCGATTGATCATGGCTTGAATGAAAATGGTTATATCGTTCCAGGTCTGGGCGATGCGGGTGATAAGATTTTTGGTTCAGTTCAAAAAGACTAATATTTTTGAAAATGAACAGAAAAGGGGCTTTTACAGCCTCTTTTTTATATACTGAATACTGACAGATACAGAGCAGGGGACGTTTATGACTTCCGAGCAATACCAAGGAAAAGTTAAACAGTACAATCCAGAAAAAGGATTTGGTTTTATTTCTTCACCTGAAGGTGAGGTATTTTTTCATATCTCGGATTTCCCTGCCGATTCAGGTGAACCGAAGCGTAATGACCGAGTAAAATTCAATGTAATTCAAAATGGTGATCGCTATAAAGCCATCAAGATTGAGCGTGTAGAAGATAGATCGAAGAAAGCCAAAAAAGCCAAAGCGGTGGCAGTCAATACTTCGATTACGTCAGCACTATTGTCGAATTTAAAGCGTTAATTTTTACTTGGAAAATACATTCAAAAGGAGGCTTTAAAGCCTCCTTTTTATTCGAATTATAAGTTTATGTAAGTTGTAGGAATCTTGTGTAATCTAAAGCTTATAGAATGTTGCGAAAACAATAAAATACCCACCAAAGCTTAACAATATCCTTTAATCCCTTCCATATAAACTACGCATCAGTTGAATGGTCTAGAGACACATATCATGTTTACAGATGGAAGAATTAAAACCTATGATGCTGTACGAGGGATGGGAAGTATTGAACCGGCAAATAATGCGCAGGAACTTAATTTTCAGTTAGATCAATTACCTTCACCTGAAATAGTACCTCAAGTCGGAGAACGACTTAAATTTAGAATAATTGAAGAGCAAAATGCGATTCAACTGGACAATATGGTACGTTTGGATATCAAGCGTCAGGAAGAGTTCGTTTCTGAAGTAGTCGCATTGCCATCTCTAGCTTCTACTACGATAGTTAATCCGGCACGCAATACCATTTTCTTTAGTCCTACACTTTGGTTGATTCTGGTAACAGCAATTGGATTTATGATTTTTGGAGAAATTTAAGTTAGGTTCTAATTTACTAAGATATTTGTCTCATCATTCAAATAAAAAAGCATCTTACGGTGCTTTTTTATTTTTAGGATTTTTATCTATTTTTGAATACAATTACTAAAAATATCAAAGACAAGAGCGAGCTATGTTTCAAGAGGGGAAAATCAAAACTTATAACGAGGAACGTGGTTTTGGTTTTATCGAAATTGAAGGAGAAGTGCAAGACTTATTCTTTCACATAAAAGATTTCCCAAATAAGAACGTGCCACCTAAGGTTGGAGAAAGCTTAAAATTCCGTAAAGTACAGGATGCAGGCAAGTTTAAAGCAGACAATATTGTGCGTTTGGATCTCAAAACGGAAACCCCTCGACATACGCCTCAGTCACGAGCATTAGAAAATAAGCCTCGTACTACTCAACGAAAACAATCTCAAGAGAAGAAAAGTAGCTTTAGTACTTATATTGGGCTTCTGATTATGATTGGCTTAGCCTATGCGGTCTATAATAAATATCAGGATTGGCAAAGCAGCAAAATACAGCCAGTAGAAGTGCAACGTATAGTTGAAGAACCACAAGTACAACAGAATTTTAGCTGTGATGGACGACAGCATTGTAGTCAA
Source organism: Acinetobacter sp. UBA5984 (assembly GCF_002429925.1). Classification (NCBI taxonomy): domain Bacteria; kingdom Pseudomonadati; phylum Pseudomonadota; class Gammaproteobacteria; order Moraxellales; family Moraxellaceae; genus Acinetobacter; species Acinetobacter sp. UBA5984. The sequence goes on along the minus strand of NZ_DJBE01000005.1, from coordinate 116,775 downwards.
ATGGGTTCATATGAAGAAGCTTTATACTTTTTAAAAAATTGTCCGAATATCAAAATGGATGGTGACGGCGATGGTATTCCATGTGAAAGCCAATTTAGACATCGCTAAATAAAAAAAAGCGCCAAAAAGCGCTTTTTTTATTGAAAGTGAAATTTACGCTTCACAGAATTTCATAAAAGCTTTGAGGCCTGGACCTTGATATTTCTGGCGGTGTACCAGCATAAATAAAGGACGGGTGAGTGACCAGAATGGTGTATTCAGAATGACCAGTTGACCTTTTTCCTGCAAAGGTTCAATCGCCAGCTTGGAAATACAAGACATCCCTAAACCACCTGCCACAATCTTCAGAATTGCTTCATTATGACCTAGCGTCAGACGGATATTGGCATCAGGCACATCTTTTAGAATGGCATTATCAAAGACTTCACGAGTCCCTGAACCTTCTTCACGTAAAATCCATTCAACCGATTTAAAATCTTCAGCAGTGAGCGGACGATTTAGCTGAGCTAGGGGATGATCCGGCGCACAGCACACTGCCAGTTCATCATCGCGCCAATGGATACATTGCAGCTGCGGTAAATGACAAGAACCTTCAATCAGGGCCAAATCTAATTGGAACTGATTCACAGCTTCAATCATCTGGCGAGTATTACCCACCTGAAGTTGCAAGTGTGCCTGTGGCTGGATTTTTAAAAAATCCGCCATTAGGTCTGGCATCAGATAATCGGAAATGGTCAGGGTCGCACCGAGACGCAGGTCAATGCTTTGCAGTTCACCTTTAGCAGCTTGTTCAAAAGCTTCACAGCGACCAAGAATTTCAAGTGCTTGCGGGAGAAGAAAACGACCTAAATCATTCAGCTGTAAACGCTTGCCTAGACGGTCGAATAAAGGTGCGCCAAGACCATCTTCTAAATCTGCTAAAGCCATACTCGCCGCACTTTGGGTGAGTTTGACTGCATCACTGGCTTTGGTGACGGTACCTTCTTGAGCAACTGCTACAAAAACAGCCAACTGGCGTAGAGTCATGCGCATGAATAGAGCCTTAACATTTAAAAAATATTAATAAATTATGCTGTCATGCTACCATGAGCATAGTCTTTGATGCCACGTTTGAATCATGTCTATTGAAAAATTTAGCTTAGAAAAGGTTTTATCTGTACACCGTTGGACCAATACGCTGTTTAGTTTCACCATGACCAGACCTGCGCATTTCAAGTTTACGGCAGGACAGTTTGCGCGTATTGGCTTGAAAGTGGGGGATGAACTGGTCGTTCGGGCATATTCAGTCGTGTCATCGCCTTTTGATGAAACACTGGAATTTTTTTCGATTGTGGTTCCGGAAGGAAAATTTACTTCGAATTTACAACATCTTAAAGTAAGTGATGAACTCTACTTAGAGAAAATTCCCTATGGCTATCTGACTTTGGCACGTTATCAATTGCCATTACCACAAGATTTATGGCTGCTTGGCACAGGTACAGGTCTGGCACCATTTTTATCCATGCTGCAAGACTTTGAAACCTGGAATAAATATAAACATATTAACCTGGTTTATAGCGTCCGTACGCAAGACGAACTGGCTTATGTCGACCGTATTCAGGAAATTGCCGAGACCTTTGGCGAAGGTCATACAGGTTTTAAATTTATTCCAATCATTACCCGTGACCCTGAAGCAGCACTTCACCATCGTTTACCGATCTTGATTGAAAATGGAGAACTTGAACGGGTAGCAGGACTCCAGCTTAATCCTGAAACCAGTCATGTGATGCTCTGTGGTAACCCGGAAATGGTCGAAGATACCAAAGAAGCGCTAAAAGCACGTGGTCTGACCATGAACCGCCGTGGTGAAGGAAATATTGCGGTAGAGAATTATTGGTAATTCCTTCAGAGTTCCTCCCTTTCTAAAAGGGAGGTTAGGAGGGATTAAAGTTAGATTATTTGCCAGTTCTTGAATCCTCCCGCAACCCCTCCTTTGCAAAGGAGGGGTTTTTACCTCTCTCTTGCGTAGCAGTGCTGCTCATCGCCTAAAAGGAAAGGGAGTTACAGCCTTCTAAAAGTTAGAAATGGATTAAAATTGAAAAAATATTTTCAAGTTAAAAAGAATCCCCCCTAAATCCCCATTTGTTAAAGGGGGGACTTTTATTTTCTTTAGGCACAAAAAAAACCTCCATACGGAGGTTTTTTGCTATTCAGGAATTAATGTACAAACATATCCATAAAGTCACGGATTTCCTGAATGGCAGTATCTGTATCGGTGGTTAACCAGGTCGGCTCAAAGAAACCGGCATAATGTTCGATTCGATCCGCGGGCACAACTAAACGTACCGGACAATCTTCTTCCAGCAGGCGCCATGGAATAATCGGAACGTCATTATCTAGCCAAGCCGCGACATTTCGTACATCAATGACCATGGCATTAATGCAGTCCGGAAAAGGCATCACCGACATTTCTTCAGTACGGCGGCGGAAATATTCCAGATCTTGCCAGCGTAGCATAAAGCTCGGTTTGCTAAATTCAATGATTCCAATCAGATGCTGATCACGAGTGTAGTGCAAAGCACATTGATGTGTGACGTCAGTGTCAAGATCAAGCGATACACTCTGTTGACGATACGCCATAAAACTCGGGTGCATGAAAAATAAGGTGGATAATTATAACGTATTTTGCGCAAAGTAGCAGGTATATTGAAAAACGGTATTTTTACANNAGTTTCTAACCATAAGAGCATAGTATATTCAGGCTAGAAAATGCCTCTTTTTGAAACTAATACCAAGTTCATCAGACTCATACATATAACTTACATCCATTCACTATCTCACCATCTTTTGTCACAGAAGCTGTGATAACTGCTTGTTATGATAAAAATCTACTTATGAATAAGAAAGAGTGAGAATGGTCATGGTTGATGATTTTAATAAAAAACCACCTTTGCATGATCAGGCAGCAATTACGCAGAAGAAGCGCATTCCTGTCTATATCCTGATTTTGGTCGGTATCTTTTTACTGGCAGTCCTGTTCTATATGTTTGCAGATGTGAAGCCAGATGCGCCTGCGACCCAGCCTAATACACCGGTACCAGCGACTGAAGCCCCTGCCAATAATGGTAGTCCGGCGGCTACTCCAGGCGGTGAAAGCAATGAAGCAATGGCTACCGCAGATGATGCGATGACAGAAGCAACAGCCACTGTAGGCGAAATGTCACAAGATACAGCAGAAGCCACTGCAACTGATGCTCAACAGGCCACCCAATAACTAGAATTGTTAAAAAAAACTCTAGTTAATGACTAGAGCTTTTTTGCAATAGGTGGTGATGTTTTTCAAAGTTCTGTATCTCCAGGCAAGCTAAGCACAGGAAGTTCAAGCTTTATAAGCAATCGGAAAGAGCTAAAGATTTCGAAAATAAGCTCGTGAATTCAGATAAATAGCGTAATAACAAAGAGGGCAGAAAACATGAATGATTATATGAGAGGCCCACGTGGTGGCTATGATGCCATGTACTACTGGGATCAGTTTCATCCAATTCTCAGTGCAATTGCCATATTAGTTCTAGGTTGGATTATTGCATTACTCGTCTCGGCAGGTGTTAAAAAAATCTTGCAAAAACTAGGGACCAATACACACTTAAATGCAGCGACAGGACATCGCTCTAATGTCGAGAGTATTATCGCTCGTGTTGTGTTCTGGATTATTCTGATTATTGCGGTGATCGGGGCGCTTAACGTACTGAATCTGACAGCAGTGAGCGGACCGTTCAGTAATATGATCCAGCAGTTCCTGCTCTTTATTCCACAATTGCTGGCGGCTATTGCAGTGGCCTTTGTTGGATGGATTGTGGCGAATCTGGTCAAAGTCGGCTTGCAAAAAATGCTTGATCGCACTCAGCTGGATGAAAAGCTGAGTGCCGAAGTCGGTGTCAGTCCGATTAGCCAAAATATCAGTGAAATTGTTTACTGGCTGATTTTACTGCTGTTCTTACCAATTGTCTTGTCGATTCTAGGTCTACACGGTTTATTACTGCCTGTGCAGAACATGCTGACGGATGTCGTAAGTTATCTGCCTAATATCTTCATTGCTGCAGTTATTGTATTTGTCGGATACATTCTGGCAAAAATCGTTCGCGGTATTGTCGAAGGTTTACTCAACAGCTTGAATATTCAACATCAAGCTGAAAAAGTCGGCATTTTCAAAAACTCGAATGTCGCTCAACTGATTGGTTCATTCATCTTTGCAGTCGTAATTATTACGTCATTAATCATTGCATTTGAAGCACTGGGTATCGAAGCAATTTCTCAACCAGCAACTGCAATGCTGTATGAGATCATGAATGCCATTCCAAATATCATTGCAGCTGCATTGATTCTAATTTTGGCTTATGTAGTTTCTAGACTGGTAGCACGTCTGGTAACTGAAGTCGTTGCCGGAACAGGCGTAGATGAGGTTCCAGCTAAACTGGATCTACAACGCTTCCTAGGCAAAACCAAACTATCAAGCTTGGTGGGTTATCTGATTGTACTGTTCACTATGCTATTTGCGGTTTCTGAAGCAGCGGACCGTTTAGGCTTTGAACAGGTAAGTGGCCTGATTGCGATGTTCATCTACTTCGGTGCAAACATCCTACTAGGTGCTGTAATTCTGGTGATCGGCTTCTGGCTGGCCAACGTAGTTGCCAACATTGTGCAACGCGGTGAATACAACAGTTCACGCTGGTTAGCAAACTTGGTTCGTGTGCTGATCATGGGTCTGGTTATTGCAATGGGTCTACGTGCCATGGGCATTGCTGACTCGATCGTGAATCTGGCCTTCGGTTTAACTCTGGGTGCTGTTGCAGTGGCCTTTGCCTTGGCCTTTGGTCTCGGTGGCCGTCAACCAGCAGAACGTGTACTGACTGATTTGATCGATAAAGCTAAACGAGAAGCTAAAGAACCGAATCCTTTGAAAAATGAAACCAATATCATGACTTCAGGCTTAGGTGCTGATGTCAGTGGTACTACAGGTGCAGGCAGTTCAACAACAGGAGAAAATATTGTGCCGAATCAAGATCAATCACAAGATGACAATACACCAATGCGTACCAATTTATCCAATAGTACGCCAGCGACCTTGACCACTGCACCACAGGATGATGAAGCTTCAGGTATAGATCAGGTGACACCAGATGTAGATCAGGCTGTACCGGATTCGCTTCAAGTTGATCCAATTCATCCACCAGCGAATAATCCATTTGGTTCTACAGGTGAAGAAGAACCGAATGTCGATAGTCATCCAAAAAAAGATGACCCGAATTAACCTGTTCTATCTAAACAAAATCGGCCACGCTTGAGTGGTCGATTTTTTTAATTATGAGGAAATCTGAATGAATGCCAAGAAACCGAATAATCTGTTAGCACCCTTAGTGATAGCAGGCATTACCATTGGCTTTTTCACGGCTGCTTATCGATTTGTCTTTGTGAAAAGCAAACAGGATGAGCAGGCTGAACGAGAGCTGGATAAGAAAATACCTGATCCAGACGAATTTAACTAAGCCAGAATACTGCTCAGTCACTACACATAGAATTTCTTTTTTAAAAAATATAGAATATTCAAGTGAATACTAAAATGATTTTGGTATTTTTCTTGCATTAAAAATATAAAGACAAAGGAGATCAATAATATGTGGAAAACATTGCAGCATAAATTTATGGCATCTATGGCAGAGCAAGTACCATTACATCTGCAGGAAGCGGCTCAGAAAATGCAACTGACGATTGACCGTTTAGAAAATATGGCCAATCTCAACCTGTTTAAAACGGATTATCTGGAATAAGCGAAGTATTTTCTTTTTCCTAGATCATCTCTGTATTAAACATATTCCGATGCGGCATGCGCTGATGACCATGCCCATTGGAAGTTAAAACCTCCCAAATGACCAGTCACATCCAGTATCTCGCCCACAAAATACAAGCCTTTCTGCTTTTTGCTTTCCATGGTTTTAGATGAAACTTCGGTTGTATCCACACCGCCCAAAGTCACCTCGGCTGTCCGGTAACCTTCAGTTCCAGAAGGCTTCAGTTCAAAGCCACTTAAACGTTTGGCAATCTGTTCCAGCTTGTCATCACTGATATTGCCAATGGATGTTTCAGCCACTTCAGGCCAGATCAGATTCTGTAATTCTAGTACTACGCTCTTCGGTAAATGTTCGGTTAATAGTGTACGTAGCAGAACTTTAGGCTGACTCTGTTTTTTAGATTTAAAGAAATCAAACAGGTCGACACTTGGTAAGAAATCGACCTTAAAGCTTTGGCCAACATCCCAGTAATTTGACAGTTGTAGGGAGCTAGGGCCGCTCAGACCACGATGGGTAAACAGTAAAGCTTCAGTAAAACTATTTAAATTATTAGACAGCGTGGCTTCGACTGCATTACCGCTCAGACGAGTGGTGACTTCCTTGAAACTATCCGAGAAGGTAAACGGTACCAGACCGGCACGGGTTGGATAGACATGATGTCCAAACTGCTTGGCAATCTCATAGCCGATGCCTGAACCGCCTAGAGTCGGAATCGACAAGCCACCTGAAGCAACCACAACTGATTCCACTTCAAAATATCCTAAAGAAGTGGCTACCTGAAATCCTTGATCGTCTACAGTGTTGACGGCTTTCACTTCGCAGTTGGTTTTGATCTCGACCAGACCAGTCTTGTCACATTCAGACAGTAGCATCGACAGAATTTCTTTAGCACCATTTAAGGTAAATAACTGTCCATGTTTACGTTCTTCATACTCGATGCCATATTCGCAGACCATACCAATAAAATCCCAATTGGTATAGCGAGTCAGTGCTGAAATCACGAAATGCGGATTATGCGAGATGAAATTTTCAGGTTCGACATAGAGGTTGGTGAAATTACATTTGCCGCCACCAGACATCAGAATTTTTTTACCCACCTTATTGGCTTTTTCAACGACTACGACTTTACGACCACGTTGTGCTGCCATATAGGCCGTCATTAAACCGGATGCACCTGCACCTATGACCAAAACATCGTATTGCTGAACAGACATGACACACTCAAGGGAGAAGAAAGGGGAGCATTATAGACAATTTTATTTCAGCTTTCTCTATTCCTGAAAGAGGCTGCCCGAATTACAGCGTGTTAGCGAATATTTATCATAAATAATTTGAAGCAGCTGGCGGATTCATGCATAGTTTTGTCATGCCTAAAAAATAATCACAATGAAAAGGAATAATTTATGACGGATACGGCAGCATACAAACAATATAATCTGATCAGCTATATTTTTCATCTACTGGGTTTTTTCCTGGGAATAACCCCATTAATCGCTATTATCATGAATTATATTAAACGTGATGAAATGCGGGGCACCTGGCTGGAAAGTCATGTGGACTGGCAGATTAAAACCTTCTGGTTCAGCTTGCTGGGTTATATTCTGGGTGGGCTGCTCACCGTAATTCTGATCGGTTTTGTGATTATTTTTCTGGTCTTTGTCTGGCATGTCTATCGACTGGTAAAAGGGCTGATTGCCTTAAATGAAAATAATCCGATAGGCATTTAAGTTTCGATCAGAACTTTAAGCGATTTAAATATTTCGACCTTGTAGTCCACCAGTATGCAGGATTAGTAGCTTTGCTTCTGCTGGAAAATAGCCTGTTTCAATCAAGTCGGAAATTCCCAACAGCATTTTTCCCGTATAAATATGCTCTAAGGGAATATCATATTCAGCTTCAAAGTGCTGTATAAACTGGATCAGTTCAGGAGTGATTTTGGCATAGCCACCGCAACAATAATCATCGAGAATGGACCAGTTTCTTTTCGTGGTCAGCTTAGCCACATCCTCATTCAGGAAATCGCCTTTTAAGGCAGAAAATCCTAATACCTGTTGATGAGGCTGGCTGGCTTCAATCAAACCTGTAATCGTGCCACCAGTGCCTACAGCACAGCAGATCACGTCAAATTGTGCATCGCTGTCCTTTAGAATCTCCTGACATCCCCGAATCGCCAATGCATTAGTACCGCCTTCAGGAATGATGTAATGTGCGGGAAAATTTTGTGCTAACGCTTCTAGATAATTAGCGTCCTGTTTACGTCGATATTCTTCACGACTCACAAAATGTAACTGCATGCCGAATTGTTGTGCCAACGCTAAAGTGGGGTTTAAAGGCTGATGAGCCAGTTCTTCACCCCGAATAATACCGGCACTCTCAAAGCCAAACTGCTGGGATGCAAACGCCGTTGCGGCAATATGATTGGAATAAGCACCACCAAAAGTTAGCAGCTTTTTAAAGCCAAGTTGCTGTGCTTCCAGAAAATTGTATTTTAGTTTAAAAAACTTGTTGCCTGATATTTGCGGATGCACCAGATCTAGACGGCGTATGGTTACAAGCCTGTCTTTCAGCCAGATGCGCTGGTCTGGAACATGCTGGGCGATTTTTTCAAACATGGTATTTTCATAAGCTAAGAATGAGCAAATTATAGCGAAATAGAATCGGCAGGATGGCAGAATCATGTATTCCTGATACTGAGAATAAAGTTTTGTAGATTGTCACAATTCATATGCTGAAAATTTAAACAAATTTGCTAATCTGAATCTTATAGGGAATTTAGAGGAGGATAGAATAATGAAAATACTATCCTGTACGATTTTAAGCGTATTGCTCTTAGGCTTATCTGGCTGTGATGATCCGCTGAATAAACCTAAAACTGATACACGAAGCATGATTATTGGCGGAGTGCCGGTGCATGATCATGATTATAAAATGCTTGATTCATCCCTCACCGCTCAAGACCAATTGAAGAAATAGCCGGATTTCACACAAATATTGCATCATTTGTGTAGAAATATTAAAGCAAAATAAATTATTTTTACTTAAAATAAGCCATTCATTTTAAGTTTGGATGGTCACGTGGAATCATTTTGGATTTTAGGTTCAATTGCCTTTGCCCTCATGTTAGGTGCAATGAGCCCAGGACCGACTTCTATTTATGTAGCGAAAAATTCGATTGCGATCTCACGTAAGCATGGCCTATTTACAGCTTTAGGTACCGGAACAGGGGCGGCGATTTTTGGCCTACTTGCAGTCCTAGGTTTACAGGCATTCTTGCTGGCTGTGCCATCTGCTTATCTGGCGCTTAAAATTTGTGGTGGTTTATATCTGCTCTGGTTAGCTTTTAAAATTATCAAACATGCCAAAGAACCGATCGAGGCAGGTGATGACAGTCAAACTCAGATGTCCTTGCGTCGTGCCTATATGACAGGTTTGATTACCCAATTATCTAACCCAAAAATTGCCATTGTATTGGCCAGTATTTTTACTGCGCTTTTGCCAAAAGAAATTCCAACTTACTTTTACTTTGTATTGCCGGTTTTATGTTTCTTTATTGATGCAGGCTGGTGCTCGCTGGTGGCTGTTGCACTTTCTGCTGAAAAACCACGTCGTGTGTATTTAAAATTTAAAGCCGGTTTTGACCGTGCAGCAGGGGCGGTCATGACCGTGCTTGGCTTAAAGCTGATTTTTGGGATGAAGTAATTTTCCAATTATCGCAGACTATAAAAAGCCCCGATGATTCGGGGCTTTTTTTATTTGGTGCTTAAAAAATATTTTCTTCCGAATTAGCCGAGATCCGGTGAATAGATAAGTCTGCACCAGTAAATTCTTCTTCCTGACTCAGACGAATACCGATCAACATTTTCAGCAGACCATAAATCAGGAACCCACCTGCCAGAGCCACTACAATTGCCAGTACGGTACCGAATAGCTGTGAAATGATAGAAACACCACCCATGCCTCCGAGCCATTGCTGACCGAATACACCGACAGCAATTCCACCAAAAGCACCGCATACACCATGCAAAGGCCAGACCCCTAATACATCATCAACTTTGAGTTTATTTTGGGTATAGGTGAAGAGTTTCACAAAAATCACGCCTGCACTGATCCCGATAAATAATGCACCCAATGGATGTACCACATCAGAACCTGCACAGATGGCCACCAGTCCGGCTAATGGGCCGTTGTGCAAGAAGCCAGGATCATCTTTACCCGCTACTTTTGCTGCAATAGTTCCACCGACCATCGCCATTAGAGAGTTAATCGCAACCAGTCCGGAAATAGCATCTAGGCGTTGTGCACTCATCACATTAAAGCCAAACCAGCCAACAATCAGAATCCATGAGCCTAGAGCAAGGAAAGGGATAGATGATGGTGGATGTGCAGTAATCCGGCCATCATTTTTATATCGACCATTACGTGCACCAAGTAAAACGACTGCAGCCAGAGCAATCCAGCCTCCCATGCCATGCACGACCACAGAGCCGGCAAAGTCGTGGAAGTTGGCACCGAAGGTATTTGCCAACCAGTCTTGAAAACCAAAGTTGCCATTCCAGATCATCCCTTCAAAAAATGGATAAATCAGAGCAACTAAAAATAAAGTCGCTAAAGCCTGCGAACGCATTTTAGCCCGTTCAGCAATACCTCCAGAGATAATCGCAGGAATAGCTGCGGCAAAGGTCAGCAGGAAGAAACAGCGCATCAGGTTATAACCATGATCGGCTGCTAAAGTAGAGGCATCGTGGAAAAAATGCTGACCATAGGCAATATAGTAGCCCACCAGAAAGTAAGCGATGGCGGATAGGGAAAAGTCAGTGAGAATTTTACTTAAGGCATTGACCTGATTTTTATGGCGAACTGTCCCTAGTTCTAAAAATGCAAATCCTGCATGCATGGCAAGCACTAGAACTGCACCGAGAAGGAGAAATAATAAGTCTATATTTTGCATTGTGCGTTCCAATTTAGTGCATAGAATCACAAAAGAAATCCAGTATATAGAGGCAAACTGATTCGAAAAGAGTTACTAACAAGGGAAATTTTGATAAAGAATTTCTTGAAACTGACAAGACTCGATATAAAGCACAATAGAATTTTATGCACCAAACTAAGACATCATAAGAAAAGATAAAATTTGAATTTATATTTTGTTTTTTAGATATTTAGCTTTATCACAGAAAATGGCGTGTTAAAAATGTGTGCTAAAGGTGCACATGAAAAGTAAAAGGATTTTTAAGAAAAAATTTAAAAAAATTAAGTGATAGATTCTTTTGAATTGCAAAAGTACATCATGGTTTTAAATTTTAGAAGTTATATAGACTATAACTTAGCTATATCTCCAATAAATAAAACCCTAGAAAATTAGGGTTTTATCCGGAGCTAAAATCTCTGAAGTATTCAATTAATCTTTAAAATGCACAGGAATCCACTGATAGCTCTCTCCATCCTTAGAGTAAATATGACCGATCCCTGGGAATGGTAAATGTGGTGCTGCAATGGTCTGGCCTTGCTTGGCATATTCAGCAAAATGCTTTAAACGGGTTTGCACCGCAGTTTTAGGATCAACATCGAATTCTATGGCTGTTTCAGGTTTGTCGAATTGCAAGGTATGTGAATGGACGATATCACCGACAAATACGATTTCTTGACCATCTGATTTGAGTTTAAAGCTGTAATGCCCTGGGGTATGACCAAAGGATGGCTTAAACTCGATCCCACCAAAGGCTAAAGATTTATCAGAAAAGACTTTCACTTTTTTAGCTTTTTCATAGGGTGCAAGGGCGACTTTAATTTTCTCTACGGTGCCTAAGAAACCCTCCTGCTGGTCTTTCGGTAGTTTTTTAACGGTATTTGGACTTAGCCAGTAGTCATATTCGGTTTTAGAAATATGTAAGGTGGCATTTGGATAATTTGCTGCGCCATTATTTGAAATGCCACAAACATGGTCAGGGTGGAGATGAGTCAGGAAAATGCCACTCACTTGTGCAGGTTGATAACCCGATGCTTTGAGATTGTTATAAATTGACCCTAAGTGTGCACCAAAGCAGCTTGCAGCTCCGCTATCCACCATAAGTAGTTGATTACCTGTATTAATCAGGAAAGCATTGACTGAAGTCTGTATACCTTTGGCTTGATCGGCATGATATTTCTTCAAAATCTCAGTTTTTTCTGCATCACTTAGGCCTCTAAACATCGATGGATTTAAGTAGTTTGTACCATCGAGTAGGGCAGTAATCTGAGTATTACCAATTTGGTGATGGTAGTAGCCGGCGACTTGTTTTGGTGAAGCAATCGTTGCAGTTTCAGCAGCCTGACTCACACTTACACTCAAAACAGATAATGAAAGTAAAGAAGTGAGAAGGGATGTCCTTAAAATATTCATGGCAATTCTTATGGTTGTGAAGTTTATGCTATGTATTAGCATGTAAAGCATGAAAATAGAATATAAAAATATTTACCTTTTTTTAAAGAGAGAAGAGAAATTGAATATCTGTACTAGGCATTCAGTTTGAATCTGTATATTGATTTTGTAAGGAAATAAAAGATTTTTTATCTAAAAATATTTTTATAAATAAAATACTTAGATAAATTTCACTTTTATAAAAAAGCCCGTTAACATGGGGTATTGCAAACAGCCTTGGGTATCGCTATGAGTTTTTGGAAAAAGAAAAATAATGCAGCATTTGTATTTTTCATTATTACCTTATATTCATTGCTGGGCTTCGGCATTGGCTATGTCATCTGGGAATTTTTCCTTGATAAATAAGTGCTATCCGATTTATAGATCGACGTAAAAAAGCCTCTAAAGATAGAGGCTTTTTTAATAAGCAATTATTTACTGCATTCAGGCTGAGAACGGTCAATAATTTGAGTGCCTTCTACGCGATAGCCAATTTGGCCTACCAGAAACGCTTGATTTAGTTGAGTGATGACTACATCAGAAAGTGCTACTGCACAACGATCTTTTTCAATTGCACGATCTACTGCTGTTTTGAAATTAGGAATACCTAAAGGGAATAAAATTACTGGAACTTTATCTTCGCCTTTAACGCGTTCGCCTTTAACGAACTGAGTTGAGTTTAGGTTGAAGTTTTTCGTTGAAGCTACAGTCATATCAGCCATACGAACTGAACATCCTGTGAATACAATTGTTGATGCTGCTAAAGCTGAAACTAGTAATTTTTTCATGTTTACCCCGAATAATTCTAAAAATAAAAAAAAGCGTTTAGATTCTATAGATATATTTTTTAAAAACAAGAAAATAAATTGTATAAATGGTAAAAAATTAAAGATGAAGAACTTTTATTGGCTGAGTATTACTTTATTAGACTAAGTAAAAAGCCCCTACATCAGTAGAGGCTTTTCTTCTATCTAAGACCTAAATCTTAAGAAACTTTATCACCCGGTTTAGCACCAAATTCAGGTGAAATCACCCAAACACCTTCGCCATTACCAGCCGCAAGTACCATACCGTTTGAAATACCAAAACGCATCTTACGTGGAGCAAGGTTCGCAACCATCACCACAAGTTTACCTTTCAGGTCTTCCGGTTGATAAAACTCACGGATACCGCTAAATACGTTACGTGGTTCAGCTTCACCGACATTTAACGTGAGTTGTAAAAGCTTGTCAGAACCTTCAACGGTTGCAGCATCCAGAACTTCCGCTACACGCAGGTCAACTCTGATGAAGTCATCAATGGTGATGATTTCAGCTTCACCGACTTTAGGCTCAGCTTTCTTCTCTTTGGCTTTCTCTTTTTTCTTCTCAGCTTTTGGTGCTTCAGCAACAGGTGCAGTTAAGGAATCTTTAGACGCATCGACCATTGCAGCCACAGCTTTCGGATCAACACGTTGCATCAATGGCTGGAACAATGCAATTTCATGACCAGTCAAGATTTCTGTACGTGAAGCAAAGTCGAAAGAAGCCAGTTTCAGGAAGTCCTGAACTTGAGCAGCCAAGGTTGGTAACACTGGAGCTAAATACACAGCCAATTGACGGAACAGGTTGATACCCACAGAACACACATCGTGAACCTGTTGTTCTTCGCCTTCAATTTTCGCTAAAGCCCAAGGTTTTTTCTCATCGATGTACTGGTTGGCTTTATCTGCAAGCGCCATGATTTCACGGATCGCTGCCGAGAATTCACGGGTTTCATATGCTTTGGCAATTGAGTCACCAGCATCAATAAAGCTTTGCACCAGTTCAGGCTCGGCACAAGTTGCACTTAGCTTGTTATCAAACTTGGTATTGATGAATTTTGCACAACGGCTTGCGATGTTCACCACTTTACCTACAAGGTCCGAATTCACTTTCTGGACGAAATCATCCAGATTCAAGTCAGAATCTTCAACCTTGTCAGAAAGTTTAGAAGCAAAGTAATAACGCAGGTATTCAGGATTCAAATGCTGTAAATAAGTTTCAGCTTTAATGAAGGTACCACGAGATTTAGACATCTTCTGACCATTTACAGTCAGGAAGCCGTTCACGAATAAACCGGTTGGGGTGCGATAATCTGCACCTTCCAGCATTGCAGGCCAGAACAGGGCATGGAAGTAGACGATGTCTTTACCAATGAAGTGATAGACTTCATTTTTAGAATCTTTTTTCCAGAAATCATCAAAGCTTAAATCTGGACGTTTGGTTTTGATGTAATTTTCGAAGCTCGACATATAGCCGATTGGTGCATCCACCCAAACATAGAAATATTTGTTTGGTGCATCAGGAATTTCAAAACCGAAATAAGGTGCATCACGTGAGATGTCCCAGTCGTTTAAGCCATTATCAAACCATTCATCCAGTTTGTTGGCGATAGATACGGGTAGACGACCTTCGTCACGGGTCCATTTTTGCAGGTATTCACCAAAATTTGGCAGTTTAAAGAAGTAGTGATCTGATGATTTCTCAACAGGAGTCGCACCGCTTAAAGTCGATTTTGGATTTAATAATTCAGTCGCGTTGTAAGTTGTACCGCAAACTTCACATGAATCGCCGTATTGATCTTCCGCCTTACATTTTGGGCATGTACCCTTAATGAAACGGTCTGACAGGAACATGCCTTTTTCAGGGTCAAATAACTGGGTTACAGGGCGAACTGCAATATTGCCGGCTTCACGGTTTTTGATATAGATTTCTGAAGCGCGGGCGCGGTTGGTAGCACTGTGGGTAGAGTCATAATGATCGAAATGCACACCGAAACCGTCAAAGTCACGAATGTGTTCTTTTTGCACATTGGCGATCTGTGCTTCAGGTGAAATGCCATTTGCCTCAGCACGCAGCATGATCGCTGTACCATGAGCATCATCCGCACAGACATACGTCACGTCATGACCCATTGCACGCATCGCACGTACCCATATATCAGCCTGGATATAGCCGAGTAAGTGACCCATATGAATCGGGCCATTGGCGTAAGGAAGGGCATTAGTGACTAGGATTTTACGCACGGATTCACTCTCTCATTCGTATTCATTATGCAATGGACCATAATTTTACATGATGCAGAAGGGATTACAAAGAAATGCTTTTACAGAAGCCTCAGGAATAAATCAGGCTGAATATTCAGAATACAAAAACTGGCTATAGACGGGTAATTGGCCCGTAAAAATTCGATTGAGATAAGTTGATGCTACTTCCTGCAATCAATAGCAACAACATGTACAGGCTTTGTTGCAGTTTGCTTAATTCATCCACGTCATTGCATGCTTTGTGCTAAAAATTTAGCTGATCATTTTTATTATGACGCCTTAGGAGGGTACTCATGACTCAGAATAACCAGACAAGTACTTCAAAACAGAATCAAGATAAAGAACAACATGCACGAGAGCTGCATGACAAAATTGAACAAGAGCAGAAGCAGAACGAGATTGATAAACAGCATAAGCAGAAACATGAAGAAGTCCTAGAAGCCCAAAAAAATGGTGCTGATGAAAAGTCTGATAATCAGCGAGACTCTAAAGCCTCTGGTAATCAGCAATCAGAGCAAAAAGATGCGTCTAAAAATGACCAATCTGATTTTGATAATGTTGATCAATCAGATAAAAAGACCGAAAGCACCAAAATGGATGACTTAAAAGCAAAAGCCATCGCAATTGGCGAAGAGCTATTGCAAAAAGGCGAAAAGATTCTGAATGAGCTGAAAAATGGCAAATCAGACAGCCAAAAAAATGGTGAACAAGGTTCAGATGATTCGAAAAAGGCACAAGCAGATCAAAGTTCTGGAGATAAATCAGCAAATCAGGCTGACCAGGATCGTATGGCAAATTTAAAAGATGAAGCGCTACACAAGTTTGAAGATACCAAGGTCAAAATTAGTGATTTGGTAAATGAAGCTGCTACGAAACTAAATGAGTTGAAACAGATGGCGGCTGAAACCATGACCAAAATGAAAGGCGATGACCAGTCTCAGTCAGATGATTCAAAAAAGCAGGATCAGGATTCTTCATCTAAAGAGGCTAAGGATAAGGACCAAAAATCAGCTCAGACCAATAACAAAGATGATGCTAAAAAGGATCAGGATAAGGCTGATCAATCTGGGCAAAACAAGACCGATCAAGATAAAAATCATAAATAATCATTTCATATCGAAAACCACTTCATTCAGTTTTTGAATGAAGTGGTTTTTTAATGGCTACTATCTAATTAATTTGATTTAAAATTTTAAATATCAATAATATAAAACAATAAATAAGATGTGATGCTGACTTTATAAATTTTCTTCCCTGTAACCCTTTAAAACCAAGTAAAATAGTTGGAAATCATATTTGTCTTTCAGGCTTGTGAATACAGATTGCTTAACCTGAGCCAAAAACCTCGTTAAACTAAGCTATTCAGATGTCTATCTATATTTTTGGAGTAACCTATGTCCTGGCTTTCTTCGCTTAAATCGGTTTTTTCGCCTTCCAAGGAGGTGAACGAAGAAGCTGTGCAGAACGTACTGCAAAATTATGTCTTGCCAAATTCTAGCAATGCACTGAAAGACCGGATTACTCAGGTCAATGTGCAAGGTGAGATTCTGCAAATCACCATTAATACCTATCCGGAAGAAAAAGAGCAGTTACAGCAGATTCATGATGAACTGGCGGATGCGCTAGAGAAATGCGGTATTAAAGAACTAAACCTGCATGTGATTCAGCAAAAGACGAGTCATAAAAAAGAAGGCGGTTGTGGACATCATCATGCAGAAGGCGAGAGCTGTTCCAGCCAGCCGCAAACTGCTGCTTCAAAATCGAATCTGCCACCTGTGGTTGATGCTTCAGGTCATGCAGCTCAAGCAGAAGCTGACCCAAATAATCCACCGATCCAGAAAGCTGCTCCACAGCAACGTGATGTGCCGAAGCATCCACGTATTCAGAATGTCATTCTGGTCTCTTCAGGCAAGGGTGGTGTTGGTAAATCTACAACGACTGTGAATCTGGCTTTGGCTTTGCAAAAATTAGGTTTGAAAGTGGGTGTACTGGATGCGGATATTTATGGTCCAAGTATTCCGACGATGCTCGGCAATGCCGGCAAAACCCCGATGATCGAAGCCGAGCAGTTTGTCCCACTCGATGCTTACGGTATGGCAGTACTGTCGATTGGGCACTTAACGGGTGATAATAATACGCCGGTTGCTTGGCGTGGTCCTAAAGCAACGGGCGCCTTGATGCAGCTATTCAATCAAACCTTATGGCCGGATTTGGATGTTCTGATGATCGACATGCCACCAGGTACAGGTGATATCCAGTTAACACTCGCTCAGCGTATCCCAGTCACAGGTGCTGTGATTGTGACCACACCACAAAACGTGGCATTGCTGGATGCGACCAAAGGTATTGAACTGTTTAACCGTGTGCAGATTCCAGTGATGGGAGTAGTCGAAAATATGTCGACCCATATCTGTTCGAACTGCGGTCATGAAGAACAGATCTTTGGTAAAGGCGGCGGTGATAAACTGTCAGAGCAATACAATATTCCATTGCTCGGTCGTTTGCCTTTGAATGCAGTGATTCGTGAAAATGCCGATGCTGGTAAGCCTTCAGTGATTGCTGGAGATGATGCTGCTGAAAGTTACATGGCTATTGCTCAGAAAATTGCAGCAAAATTGCCAAAAGCAGAAAAAGATAAAACTCGTATTTTCTAAGATTCTATAGTGAAAAAAAAGAGAGCCGAGGCTCTCTTTTTTATGAGGTTTTAGTAGCAACTGTATTTTCTTTTCTTGCCTGAATGATATTAAAGCCAATTGCAATAATCACCATGATGGTGCCGATAATATCGGTCATGGTCTCAGGCACAATCATCATGAGTGCGCCAACCCCCAGGAAGATGCGCCAGAACCAGCTCAGAGCTATTTTAAAATAGCCTTCTACTGCAGCGCCAAGTGCCAGAATGCCGACAATCGACGTCACAGTAATACTTAAAATGACATTCCATGCCGGTAAGGCAAATTCTTTGGCATTCACGGCAATATCTGTTGTATCAATCATCAGCATCGCCGGGTTATAGACAAACAGGAATGGCACAATAAAGCCAGCCAGAGATAGGCGTAGTGCCAGGAATCCAGTCCGCATTGGATCACCACCCGCAATCCCGGCACCGGCAAAGGCGGCCAAGGCGACGGGTGGGGTAATATTGGCAAACAGGCCAAAATAGAACACGAACATATGCGCAACTAGGATTGGAATATCAAAGTTGGCTAAAGCCGGAGCTGCCATGGTTGCGGTAATAATATAGGCAGGAATGGATGGTAGGCCCATACCCAAAATCATCGATGCAATCATGGTAAAAAACAGTGTTAGAAACAGACTGCCTGCACCAATACTCATAATTGAAGAGGTCATTACCGAGCCAAAACTGGTCAAGCTGACCACACCGATAATAATACCCACCACTGCACAGGCAGACATCACAGAGAGTGACTGTTTAGCACCATCTGCCAGTGCTTCCAGGATTTCCTTCGGTCCCATCCGCGTAGATTTTCTAAATGCAGCAACAACGATGGTTAATAAAATAGTATAAACCGCTGCATAGCTGACCGGAATTGACTGGAATAAGAACACCACAAGCGCAATAATTGGAAGTAATAAATGTCCGCGCTCTTTCAGAACTTCTTTGACTCGTGGCAAGTCTGCTTTGGGAACGCCTTTAAGATTATCCCGACCTGCTCTGAAATGGACTTGTGCCATCACACCGAGGTAATACAGTAGGGCAGGCAATACCGCGGCTAAGGCAATCGTGCCATAACTGACACCAGTTGTTTCGGCCATGATGAATGCACTAGCCCCCATGACTGGAGGTAAAATCTGCCCACCTACAGAAGCACTGGCTTCCACTGCACCGGCAAAGTTTTTGTGGTAGCCAATTTTTTTCATCAAGGGAATGGTAAATGAACCGGTTCCTACGACATTGGCAACCGCCGTACCATTAATACTACCCATAAAACCACTGGAAATCACCGCAACTTTGGCTGGCCCACCTTGCTTATGACCGGCAAGTGCCATCGCCAGATCATTGAATAATTTTCCCATTCCCGATTTCGCCAAAAATGCACCAAACAGGATAAACAAGAAAATGAAGGTGACTGAAGCACCAATGGCTGAAGAATATAAACCTTCAGTCTTCAGATACATTTGCCCGAAAATATCACTGAATGTATAGGGGCGAGTGAGCAAGCGATCCGGCATCCAGTCAAAATGACTGACAAATGGATAGCTTAAGAAAATCAGTCCCAAGATCGGCAACATCCAGCCCATTACCCTTCGAGCAGCCTCAACCACCAATACTACCGTCATGATTGAGAAGACAATGTCCAGTGTATTGGGAATGCCTCCCCGGGTAGTCATAATGGCTTGGTATTCTTTAAACAAATAAAAGAAAGAAGCAAAAGAGGCAATGACCCAAATCCAGTCCGTCCATGCGACCTTTTGCCGGCTACTGGCCTGACGTGCTGGATACAACAAGAAAATCAGCGCCAGACCAATGGATACATGGGCTGCACGTTGAATCAGTTCTGGCAAGGGATTAAAAGTAATATAAAGATGAAATAACGAATAGGATATTGCCAAGGCAGCAATAAACCAGCGAACCGATTTGTTGATCGGATTGCGAGTGACAGATTCACGGTCAAATTTTTCTAATAATTCTTGTTGCTGTTGATCATCCAGTGCTTCAGTCACATTTCTTGTTTCTTGTGGATTCATAGGCAATCATTTAAACCTCTTTTTTTCCATAGGCTGTCTTTTTTTATAGAGATCTGTACCGTGCTATAGTCAGGAAAATCCTGATAAATATTCCAGATCCGATCAGCACTCTCAATTTTTCCCTGCATCCTGCGTGAAATGACCCAATTGATTTCTTTCATCTTCCGGTTGATTTGCATATGGATATTGCCATCATCCAGTCGAGTAATAGTACCTTGATCAGGTGTACCCGCACCAAATGAGATGAACTGAGTATCTGTCAGAATGAAATAGTCATTGCTTAGAAGATAACGTTCTTTCCACTGTGTTCTTTCTACCGAATGCATCCAGCTCAGCTGAAAAGATTTCTGGTCAATTTTGCACTGAAAATTTTGTTCTTTCACTTCCACAAAAATATACGGAAATGTCATCCAAACACAGCTAATAAAAAAAGCAGCCAAACTAAAAAGTGCAGCAATCGCTGCACCTTGTATCCATTTCATCAGTTCGCTTTATTCTCATCATAGAATTTTTGCGCGCCCGGATGCAGTGGAGCAACCAGACCTTTTTGTGCACCTTCTAAAGTGATTTCTTTAGCAGCCTGATGCGAATTTGCCAGCTGATCCAGGCTGGAGAAGAACGTTTTGGTTAGCTTATATACATCATCGGTAGACAAATCTGAGCGAACCACCAATGCATTCATGATCGCTGCTGTTGGAATATCTTCAGCATTGCCATAGGTCCCTTTAGGAATGGTCATTGGCAGGAAATACGCCTGATCTTTGGCAATCGCTTTCACTTTATCTGGATTGATGCTGACCAATTGAAGGTCAAAACCCTGTTGCAGTTCCATTAGGGAGGAGTTTGGAAGACCACTGGTCAAGAAGGCTGCATCCAATTTTCCGCCTTTCAAGGCATCCGCTGCTTCGGCATAACCTAAGTAATCTACTTTGACATCCTTATAAGTGATACCAAAACCGTTTAATAGAGTACGGGCATTCACTTCTACACCTGAATTCTGGGCGCCCACCGCAATACGTTTGCCCTTGAGATCTTCAATATTTTTGATACCAGAGCGCTTTGAGGTTACGATTTGCACATAGTTCGGATAAAGCGCAGCGATCTGCTGCACGTTGTCAATTTTAGAACTAAAACTGCCTTGACCATTAATTGCTTCGGTTAAGCTGTCGCTCATGACAAAGGCCATTTCAACTTTGTTCTGTTTTAATAAATTTAGATTTTCGACAGAAGCCCCTGTGGTCTGGGTTTTGGAACTCACGCCGTAGGTCTTGTTATAGATTTCAGCCAATCCTGTTCCGATGACATTATAAGGACCTGAAGCACCGCCTGTCGCAATATTCACAAATCGGGTTTGCAGTTTATCTGCAGCTACGCTCTCACCAGATGCAGCCTGATGATCTGATTTATTTTGTGCATTATCATTCGAGCAAGCAGCTACGCCTGATAGCGCTAAACTCATGACTGAAAGTTTGATCCATTTATTCATATATGACTCCTGATATTATTCTGTAGTTATTAAAATATAATTAAAACAACAATATACTAAACCGTCTGAATGTTAAAAAAATGTGAATTATCAATTGTTGTCCTTGTACAATTTAACAGCAATTATTTTGTCTGAATACCTTTAATAGCATTTTTTTCGAAATTTTACTTTATCAATATGTTGAACAAATTTAGCAAGATAGACATCTTAAATGGAGAGTGGAAATTTAATCATTAGGAGTTAGGTAAAAGTTGCTCCCATCATCAAATCTTTCTAAAGTGCCCAAAGTTCATAGGCAAGAGCAGGGATTTTAGTGAATTAAAATTCAATCAAAGGTTACCAGAAATAATGATTTCAAAGTTTTGGATGATTTTTCTTTCATGTTGTTGAGACTAATATTTCAGGAACTTTAAGTCCGAATACTCTATAGAAACTTCTACTTTTATAGAAATTTTATTATGAGCTTATAGGTTTATAAATTGACAAAATTGACTGAAATTAATTTTTCTTTTATTTTGATATAATTATATGAAATTCATTAAAAAATAATAAAATATAAAATTTTTTAATATGTTCTCTTACAATTATTTTTTTGCAGATTTGACCAGATCATTCTATGCTTAAGACCTAAGAGCGAGGTCAAACTATGATTTCATGGTTATTTATTGGTTTAGTGGCAGCCATTCTATTAACACCGGGCCCAACCAATACTTTATTGGCATCGTCAGGTATTCAAGTTGGATTTAGAAAAACTTTTCGCCTTATCCCTGCAGAAGCTTTCGGCTATCTCATCGCAATTACATTCTGGGGCTTTTTGATTGGTAAAATCTCGGTCTATTTGCCGGAATTACCTCATATTCTCAAACTCTGTAGTGCTGTTTATATTCTATTTTTAGCTTTAAAATTATGGCGTACTGCAGAACTTGGTGAAAATTTTCAATGTATTTCGATTCGGGCACGGGAACTATTTTTTGCGACTTTGTTGAATCCTAAAGCATTATTATTTGCTTCGGCCATTTTCCCGGTCATTGTATGGAAAAGCAGTCAATATTATGTGAATTATATGCTAGTATTCTTGGCATTACTTATTCCTATCGCATTTTTCTGGACCTTTTTAGGTAGTTTATTGGCTAGAAAAAACAATCGCTGGCTGAATCAAAAGAACTTACAAAAGACTGCTTCCATTATTTTAATGAGCTTTTCTGTACCTTTATCCTATTCAGCACTCCTCAGTCTTTAAACCTGAAAAAGCAGCTAAATTTCCTGAAATTTAGCTGTCAGAATTTCGCTTATTTTCATTAGTGTCAATTTCAGTTAAAGTACGTCGCAATTACTTATTTTTAAGATTTTTGGATTATATCAATGGCAATTAAGTCTGATCGTTGGATTCGCGAAATGAGCGAAAAACACGGCATGATTGAACCGTATGCAGAAAACCAGATTCGTCTGGATGAAAATGGTCAAAAGCTGATTTCTTATGGTGTTTCAAGCTATGGCTATGATGTGCGCTGTGCGCGTGAGTTTAAAGTATTCACCAATGTTCACTCTGCAATTGTCGATCCGAAAAACTTTGACGAAAAAAGCTTTATCGATATTGAATCGGATGTTTGTATCATTCCCCCCAACTCATTTGCGTTGGCACGTACAGTAGAATACTTCCGTATTCCACGAAATGTACTGACCGTTTGCTTGGGTAAATCGACCTATGCACGTTGTGGCATTATCGTGAATGTGACTCCACTTGAACCTGAGTGGGAAGGTCATGTCACGCTAGAGTTTTCGAATACGACTAACCTGCCTGCACGTATTTATGCGGGTGAGGGTGTGGCTCAAATGTTGTTCTTCGAATCAGACGAAGTTTGTGAAACCTCCTATAAAGATCGTGGTGGTAAATACCAAGGGCAGACAGGCGTTACTTTGCCTAAAGCTTAATCGTTTTAAAGCATTCAATAAGCGAGGCAAATGCCTCGCTTATTTTTTTGCTGTTTCATTCATCGGAAACTCGGGGTTTTTAGGCTTTTGGCTTTGGTAATCCTGCTAAAAATAAGCATAATGAAGAATGAATATATAAAAAAGATGTGCCAAGCATCATAAAAATCAAAAATTGAAGGCTGGGAAGCTGAAGGATAAAGATGCGGAGCATCAGATAAGAAGGATAGGTCGAGATGGCTCAAATAAAAGCTAAATTTCAATTTCGTAAAAGCTATTTGGCAATGATGATCGGTTTAGGATTATTGCCATCCGCACATGCAATGCAGGAATTAACTGATTCTTCTCTTTCTGATACTACCGGTGAAGGTGTTGCCCTAGTACTTGATGACTTTAAAATGGTTTTTCAGGCACCGAATGATGCTTCCAGTGGTTCAAGCTATGCACGAGGTATTGCCAATCCAGGTCAGGCAGACACTGGCTTTATTCGTATTATTCCGACTGGAGAGAACTATGCTCAGTTAGGTGAACGTGCCTATAACAAAGTCTATGATCGAGTGTATGCAAGTAGCTATTTAAATGGTATTAGTGCAAATGCCAATCTTTATCAAACGACTTATAACAATAGTGTCAGTACCTATAAAACTCAAAACTATAATTCGACTTTAACTGCAATCCGTAATGAAATTGGTGCTAATGCGCGTAGTGGTATTGTGGAAGAATATCGTAATTCGACATTAATGCAGCAATATTATCAGCAGCGTTATGAGGATTATTATGACGGTACAATTATTACAGGATTAAAAAGTGACGGAACAACATCTCATATTTTAACTGCATGGCAAAAAGATAAATCTGTCGAATATGCATTAAAAAATACCTATGAAATGATCGAATTGTTATATGGAAACAAGGTAACCACTCCATTAAATAATACTTGGACTCAACAAGCGGGTACCCGAACCAATGCTATTGATTCAAGAGTTACTAAAGTTGTAGAGAATGCGACACAAGAAAAATTAGCAATTGAAGCTGATAGGTATGCACTGATTCAGGCAAAAAATGCAGTGACTGCTATGGAACAGGCGGTTAAAGCGAGCGCAACAACAGCGGCCAAAGAAGCTGCAATGAGTGCCTCAGTCAGTACGCTACGTACGAAAGCTGATGTATTTATCTATGGTTTAGCTTTATCAAAAAGTGATAACTCACTCAGTAGTCGCTATAGCAATCAGGGGTTTAATTGGGGAACAGCCAGCAATCCCTGGTTATTTCATGCCGGAGCCGAAACAGTAAAACAGTTCACGGATACTGGAAAAGAAGTTGGCTATCTAGCTTTGGAAGCACCTCTTGCAACAGTTGCTGCAAATGAAGCAGATAATAATATTAAGCTTGGTTTCTGGACTGATATTTTCTCACGTTCTTTAAATTCAAGTAATACCGTAGATTATGCTACTGGAGCACCTACTTCAGGCTTAGATATTTCTGAACGTTTTCGTGCACAGTTTATTGCTAATGGCTTGAGCATGAACGGTTCGCAAGTCCGATTATTTCAAACCCTTACATCGCCTGATCTTGCATATAGTCAAACCTTGGGCCTGGCGAGTCTGATCCGACTCAATACTAATGATGATCCCTCTACTTTGACCAGTGATTCAAACAATTTGAACAGTAAAGGGATTCGTATTAGTACTGCAGCAAAAGAGAATAATCTTGATGGAGATGGTCCGACCCCTGCTTTAAATGGCTCTGCAGCTCCTATATTTCATGATACCGAGGGATTGTATTTATATAGCCCGAATATCAACTTAGTACTAGGAACTATGTACCAACCTTTTGTTGTGGGTTCGGAAGGAAATAATATTATTTTGGAAGTGACACGTATTCCTAAAATTCCAGATATTTACAACCGGATTTATCAGCGTTATCCAGATGGAAAAGGTGGCTTTTTAGGATCAGAAGCACTTTTAGGCTCTACATGTAATGTATATACGTGTGGTACTGAAATTAAAGCTCAAGCTTCAGATAGCATTGCCTTGTATCAAGGACGCGATGCAACTCATAGTAGTATCGCCATTGGTTCTGTTGAACGTATTGCCAATACCAATATGCTGAAAGCGAAAGATGATAATAATGCAACCGGTGTGGTATTTAGGGGAGCTACTGATAATTCAATGAGGAATTTTGGTTCAGCAGTAATTGATGGTGTGTTGATTCAACATCTAAAAATAAAAACGACAGGTCTATAAAGGAATAGGGCAATGTTGAAAAAGTTAATGCTTGCTACAGTTCTTGGGATTTCTTTAGCAACACAAGCCGGCTTGGTCAGTCTTGATCCGCAGCAAATGACAGCAGAAACGGGTCAAGGCGGAGCGGATTTAAGCTGGACCTTGTCACTCAATCATCAATACGCTACTGATTTAACGAAATCTCAAATTTCTGAAACGGTCGCTAATAAGTTAGAAGTGTATTACAAGCCAACAACAGATTGTGGAATTAACACCTTGTTTTGTCGCTTGGCTATTTCTCCGAACAATCATGTCGACGCCCAAGGCAATAAAAAATGGCTAGTATTTAAAGGAATACAAGGCACCCTGCAAATTGATAAGTTTTCTATCGATGGCACCACGATTACTAATGCGGCAGGCGATTCTCAAACAGCCATGAAAATCACTTTTTATGATGATAAACCTTTAAAAATAAGAAATTTGGGCTTTAATACTTTGGCTATTGAAACCGGAACCGGTGAGGGTGATAAGGAAGGCTATGCCAATTCAGAAAAGTATACGACCTTCACCAATCGTGTTTATAAAGAGGACGGTACATATACCACTGCCTCAGCAGATGTTCCAGAATTTGACCAGGGGCGTGAGAAGGGCTTTATGGGTCTCAATATGCACGGCAACATGCACATGTCAGGAAACTTAAAAATATTTGGCTTTAACTGCTCAGCAGGGAGTGCACAAAGCCGTTGCTAACTGCATGGATGCAGCATAGGGATGAAAGAATGAAAAAAATAAAATCACAAATTAAATTATTAACGGCATGTATCTGTTTGGCACAGCATAGTTATGCACTAGAGCTGATTGAAGAACAAGAATTAGGTTATATCACTGGTCAAGACGGTATTACGATTACGCACAAGGTATCAAAAGTTGAAGTTGAACAGCTCAATTGGTATGACCCGAATGCTGATGTAAATACCAAGATGGGACTGGGATTGCATAAAGTAAAAATCTTAGGCAAAGATCAAAATGCGATTTTAAGCCAGCTTAAGTTTGATGTCGGTGCGACCGATGCTGGTGCAGGGATTCGTTTAGAAGCAAGCGTAGCTCCCTTTAGTGCCAATGCAGATTTTAAACTGGTGAGTAAGGAATGTGCTGGAACAAGCTGTGTCGAAAACAATCAAAATTTGGGCAAACTAGGTCTTGCGATTGATAGTCCATTTAAAATGGTGCTTCAAACGACAGCTGGTTTATTCAATAAGAATGAAACAGCTACTATCGATTTCAATTTGCAAGATGCCACGATTAAACATACTTTAGGTACAAATAGCTTAGTTCTAGATAACTTTAATTTTAACTTCGCTGGTACGGGCTATATGTATATAGACCCGACAAAAGGCATCGTACTCGCCAGTAAAAGTGGCACACAAGACCATCTAATTAATTTAAAACCAGTGGCTGTAGGAACAACTGGTGCGCAAACAGCTGGATTAAACTTTGATTTACGCTATCAGAATGGAGATGGCGATTTAAAAAATATCATGCGCTATGGTATTTCGGGTGCAGTGAGTAATGCACGTTTGTCGTTAGGTGCCGATCAGTCAAAACTGAATTCTTTTGATATAAGTAATAAAGTTGGTGGTGTGCTGACGCGACAAGATCATAGACTTTCAAGCTATAACGCAGGTGAAGGTGGCTTGCATCTTGGTTTATCAGCTGATTTTACCAATCAGGAAGTGGCAGCAGCGCAGGGTTTAAAGCCAACGACTTTGGAAATTGGTCATACCGGCAAAGGAAGCTATGCAGTTCAGTTTAATGAATTACGTTCATTAACTGGAAAGAATAATGCTTATATTGATTTTGGCGATATTTATATCAATACAATTCAGGCACAGAGCCTAGAGTTTTTAGTGAATGACAATATTAAGTCAACGCTTAGACGAAGTAATCCGATTTTGCAGCAAACTTTAAGCAGTACGTCTGCTAATCAGGACTTTGCACTAATTGCCATACGGGGTATGGATTTCCAGTCGATTGCAGCCAAAGCAAATTTTATTTCTAATGATACTGGTGTTATTTCCGGGAATAGTGGTTCTTGGGGAATTGGTATTCCAATTTACAACTTGAATGCCAATGTTGCCTTGTCGGGTACAAAATATGACGGTGACAAGAATGGTATTGCCTATAACGTGATGGCATCAACTGAAGGTTATGGAAAGGATGCCAAAACTGGAGCATCAAGTACAACCTCAATTCTTTTAATTGATGGTGGTGTAGAGAATGGCCATGCGCGAAACTATTATGCTGGCCTTCGAAATATTGATGCCTTTATTGAATCCAAAGGGGTGATTGGTTATGAGGATGAAGGCATCTATGTAAAAGCTGATAAATTGCTGATCGCAGCGAAAGCTGAGGTGGCAATTGGGCAACTACCGGGATCTAAATATAACTGTGTATCAGGCAATAAATGTGATCAGTTTGTTCCTGATGACAATTTTTCTAAACGCGACGATGTATTAACAACAATTGCCATGATGCTTGATGGTAGTGGTGAGTTAATGATTATTCCAGGACTGGATGTAGCAGACGAAAATTATTTATCGCTGGATGCAAACTTTAAGTTCCGAACATTAACTTCTACAGAAAAAGGTGATGTTAATAATCTTGGTAGTTATTTTAGTCTGATTAATGAAGATGTAGATAGCACAGGTGCAGTTCATACTTCTGCGATTAACTTTAATCGTATGGAAGGGAATTTAGGATTAATCACTAAAATAGGCGTGAGTGAAGATACTGTTACTTTAGATAATCAAATTAAATTTAATAAAGATCAGAAGATTATCGAGCCGTTTAGAACCAACATGGCCATGACCACAAATGGCAATATGCAGAATATAGCAACAATTGCACTCACAGGCGGAACCATGCGCAGTACGCTTGGTATTACACCGCGCTGAAATAAGGGATGATTTCATGAAAAAAATAATATTGAATAGCTTGATTGTCACTTTAATGGGCCTTACTCAACAGGCGATGGCTATGACAGCCTTAGACGATGAGGCTTTATCGGCAGTTGATGCACAGGCATTATTAAATTTGGAAAATGCTTATGATTCATCACAAGGGATTAACTTCCATAAGCTAAGTATTGAAGCTTTAATGGAATTGAACATTAATATCAAAACTTTGCAGCTCGGTTGTGGTGGAACTAATAACAGTATTGGGAATACCAATGGTTGTGATATTGATATTTCTAACTTGGCTTTGAGTGGCTTAAATACCAGCCTTGATGATAAAGGTAACCCTGTCTTTTCAGACGACCGTGCTAATACCAGTGCCAGTGTGAGTAATCCCTTTGTTGAGTTTGCAATTAAAAATGGTGGAAGTGCCTCTACCCGAGAAGTGGTCGGTTTCCGTCTAGGTGCAGATAAAATTGTTGGACTCTTAACCATGGGAACTGACAACGTTGAAAATCCGAATGATGGCCTCAAAAGTTTTAGTGGTTATATGAAAATGGCGCAAACCACTGGTGAGTCTGTTACAAAAGCGGGAACCTTTGGTATTGCAAATGATGAAAAAATCTCAGGGAATCTAAAGGCTTTAGGACAAACACGTACTTTCACCAGTAAGCCAGGTGCTGATGGCCATACCGGGATTACAGTGCCTTCCATGCGGGTAGACTTTACTATGCCAGAAACTGTCGTGACTGGGCAACGCTTAAAGTCAGCGACTGTAAGTAATATCCGTTCTACTATTGCTTCGATTCCATTAGCAAAGGCTTTAACGGGTTCAACTTTGCCAAATGATGTGATTGGTACACCAGATTTTTCAAAAGATAAGCTGTATGTAGAGTTTGATCCATTAATTGGACTTCTTAATTTAGGAACACATTCTTTCTTTCAAATGGGTGCTGGTTCAAGTCTGGATAACCTGAATATGGACATCACCTTTGTTCAGGCTCTAAATATGATCCATAATATTCCATTAAATGGTACAGGCGGTTATTTGTCTTTACAGAGTCAGAATGTGCATTGGCAAGGTGCGGACGCGGCTGATATTGCCAAACCAGGTTGGTGGCTATCTTTTAAAGACCCGATTCAACTGGGTGTATTAAAAACTACAGATGAAGTTGATATTTCATTCGTGTTACCTCAGGTAGCAACTGCTATTTCTGAATTTCTTTTACGACCTGAAAACTTGATCGATGTCAGTGTGGGTGAGGCTCTAGGGTCTCTGGCGAATGTCGCGGTGGTACGTAAATTGAATATTGATGTAGGTAAATTTACTAACTATGTAGATGGTACTCCTGCAACTTTAACCTTAATGGATAAGCTGCTACAGAACCAGAATGTGACCTCAAACTGCTTTGGCGGACATAAGTTCTGCTAATTCAGACATATAAAAAATCCCGCTCTAGGCGGGATTTTTTATTGATTCAGAAAAAATTATTTAGCAATTTTGCCAGTAGTTCTTCTTTCGAAAGATTTACTGATTCTGCATCACGGCGACCTTTATATTCAAAAGTACCTGCATCCAGACCTTTTTCACCAATCACAATGCGATGTGGAATACCAGTCAATTCAAGATCAGAGAATTTCACACCTGGACGTTCATTACGGTCATCAAGCAGTACGTCAAAACCAGCAGCTTGCAGTTCTGCATATAAGCTTTCAGCAGCTTCTAAAGTGCGAGGTGATTTATGCGCATTCATTGGCACAATTGCTACTTCAAATGGAGCGATCGCAGCCGGCCAGATGATGCCTTTTTCATCGTAATTCTGTTCAATTGCAGATGCTACGACACGTGTCACACCAATACCATAACAACCCATGGTTACAGTGAATGGTTTGCCATCCTCACCTAAGACCTTACAACCTAAAGCTTCAGAATATTTTTTGCCTAACTGGAAGATATGACCCACTTCGATACCACGTTTGATTTGAAGTGTACCTTTGCCATCTGGAGAAGGATCGCCTTCAACCACATTACGCAGGTCATAAACTTCGCTAAACTGCGCATCACGTTCCCAGTTCACGCCAGTTGCGTGCTTGTCTGCTTCATTTGCACCCGCGACGAAGTCAGAAAGTACAGAAGCAGCACGGTCAACAATCACTGTTAGGCCTTTTTCTACTAAACCTTGTGGACCTACAAAACCAGCAGTCAAACCTAGTTCAGCAAGTTGAGCTTCAGTAGCAAAAGCCAAAGGCGCAGCAATTTTTGGATGCTTTTCGGCTTTAATTTCATTCAGTTCATGGTCACCACGAAGGAACAGGGCAACGACAGGAGCTGCTTTACCTTCTTCAGCTGCAACGCCTTGAACCAGTAATGCCTTCACTGAATGTGCAGGGTCAGTGCCAAGGAAGCTTGATACATCAGCAATCGTTTTTTGATTTGGGGTATCAACCACTTTCAGTTCTTGAGTTGGAGCAGCACGATCGCCCACCAGAATCGCTTCAGCCATTTCGATGTTAGCCGCATAATCAGATTCAGTTGAGAATGCGATATCATCTTCACCACTTGAAGCCAAGACGTGGAATTCGTGTGAACCTGAACCACCGATTGAACCGGTATCCGCTTGTACTGGACGGAAATCCAGACCTAAACGGGTAAAGATCTTGCAGTACGCTTCGTACATTTTATCGTAAGTTTCTTGCAGAGATTCCTGATCCGCATGGAAAGAGTAAGCATCTTTCATGATGAATTCACGTGAGCGCATTACACCAAAACGAGGACGGATTTCATCTCGGAACTTGGTTTGAACCTGGTAGAAGTTTGCAGGCAATTGTTTGTAACTTTTTAGCTCATTACGTGCCAGATCAGTGATCACTTCTTCGTGTGTTGGACCAAGCACAAAGTCATTGGTATGACGATCTTTAAAACGTAATAGTTCAGGACCGTATTGCACATAACGACCAGATTCTTCCCAAAGAGAAGCTGGTTGAGTCACAGGCATCAAGACTTCGAGTGAACCCGCGTTATTCATTTCTTCGCGAACGATCGCTGCAACTTTATTTAATACGCGAACGCCCATCGGCAGCCAGGTGTACAAACCTGAAGCCAACTTACGAATCATACCGGCACGAAGCATCAGCTGATGTGAAATAATTTCAGCATCGTTCGGGGTTTCTCTCAACGTTGCAAATAAAAAGCGACTCGCGCGCATGGAAACTGTCCTAAAAAATTAAGCGTTAAAGCAGAGATTATACAATAAAAAATGAGGTGAACATTCGTGAATGTCACCTCATTGTGATGGTTTAAATTATGCCATGATTTTACGGGCTTGGCGCAGCATAAAATTCTTAAGGTCATCCAAATAAGTGAAAATCACTGGAACCACGACCAATGTCAGCAGGGTGGAGGTAATTACCCCGCCGATCACGGCATGTGCCATCGGTGCACTTTGTTCACCACCTTCACCTAAGCCCAGAGCGAGCGGCACCATTCCCATGACCATGGCACTGGTGGTCATCAGAATTGGACGTAAACGGGTTTTGCCGGCATTCAGAATCGCATCATAACGGGCTTCACCCCGATCCATGGCTTTCTTGATGAAGTCGATAAGCAGAATCGCATTTTTGGTTACCAGACCCATCAGCATAATAATCCCGATAATCGAAAACAGGTTCATGGTCGAATTAAACAGGAACAGCGCCAGGAATACACCAATTAATGACAAAGGTAATGAAGCCATAATGGCAGCAGGATGAATAAAGCTGTTGAACTGTGAACCCAGCACAATATAAATAAATACAATCGACAGGGTAATCGCAGTCAACGCATAACCAGCGGATTCTGCCATATCTGCATTGGCACCTTGGGTATCAAAACTATAACCCGGTGGCATGTCGAAATTATCCTGAAGTCTGCTAATGTCAGTACCGATGTCACCTGCAGGGCGTCCAGAGGTATTTGCTTCAACCAGCACCTCACGCGCCAGGTCACGACGATTAATTTGAGAAGCTCCCAGTTTTTCCTCAAAATTAGCAACGCTAGAAAGCGGGATCAAAATCGGCTGATTATTGCCATCCATTTTAGATGAAGTGATATACATATTTTGCAGATCGCTCGGCAGGGTGCGCCGGTCTTCGGTCAGGCGTAAGTTAACATCATAAGTTTCACCTTTTTCATCCTGCCACGTGGTGACATCATCGCCGGCAATCAATGGGCGAACTACATTGGCAATTTGATTGACTGACAAACCAAGATCACTGGCCAGAACGCGATTGATCTGTACACCTAAGGTCGGTTTTGGCTCTTTGAGGGATGTTTCCAGATCGACGATGCCATCAATTTTAGCCATCTCGACCATAAAGCGATCGGAAATCTTTTGTAGTTCATTCAAATCAGGGCCCTTGATTGAGATCATAATCGGCTTTTGACCACCCGATACGGTTTCATCCGCGGAAGCAACTGAGGTAATGGTAATGCCGCCCACAGATTGTAAACGTTGACGGAATTCATTATTGAGATCATTCAAGCTTTTCTCACGTTCAGTCCGCGGAGTTACAGTGACACGTAAGCTGACATGATTTTTACCGCGATCGGTCACACCATTAATTACGCCATAAGTTGCACGTACATCAGGATGCTGACGTACGATTTTATCGACCTGTTGCAGTTTGGCTTGTGAATATTCCAGTGAAGCATCGACTGGGGTTTCAAACTTGATCCGGATTTCACCCTTATCCGGGACAGGTACAAACTCGGTACCAATCAGTTTCGAGAGTGCTAAAGCGCCAAACAGAGATGCCACTGCAATCACAATGGTAATGAACCTAAAGCGTAAAGCCAGTTTCAATAGCTTTTCATAAACATGACTTAAATTGTCTAATTTGCCTGAAATCCAGTTAAAGAAGCGTTTGATTCGGCCCGGCTTTTTATTGGGATCTTTTTTCTTTTCTGCCCAATGTGCAGATAGCATTGGATCCAGAGTAAAACTGACAAACATGGAAATCAGAACGGCGGTACTCACCGTCACACCGAACTGATAAAAGAAACGCCCAATAATTCCACCCATAAAGGCAACAGGCAAGAAGACCGCGACGATTGTCAATGTTGTTGCCAGAACAGCAAGACCAATTTCTTTGGTTCCGTCCAGTGCAGCAGTGACATGGTCTTTACCCATATCGGTATGCCGTACGATATTTTCCCGTACTACAATTGCATCATCAATCAGCAAACCGATACTTAAAGACAGGGCCAATAAGGTCATCATGTTAATACTGAAACCAAAAGCCCAGATAAAGGTCAAAGTTCCGAGCAAAGCGATCGGTAAAGTGAGGCCAGTAATGACCGTTGAGCGGAAAGAACCTAAAAATAACAGAACAATTAGGACAGCAAGAACTGCACCTTCGATAATGGTACGCGCCACATCACCAATGGTGCCGCGGATGCTTTTTGAAGAATCTACCACAACTTTTAAGGTGGTTCCTTGTGGCAGTTGGGATTTGAGGCTTTCAAGGGTTTTGTAAGTACTGTCTACAACTTCAATGACATTAGAATCAGAGCTACGCAGGATGTCAACTGCAACTGCAGCTTTACCATCCAGAAATGCACCAGTTTCAAGTTCTGCCTGGCTATCTTCAATTTCTGCGACCTGTTTCAGAAAGATCGGTGCACCATTTTTATTGGCAATCACCAAATCGCCAAAGGCGAGGGGATGTAGCACTTTGGAATTGATCTCAATCACCAGTTCCGAGTTGCCAGATTTTAATGTACCGCCCGGAACTTCGATATTTTCAGATTTCAGAGTATTAATGACGCTATCCACGCCGATACCAAAAGCTTGCAGTTTCTGGGGTTCAACCTGAATGCGAATCTGGCGCTGTGCATCACCAAGAAGGTTGACTGTACCTACTCCCGGAACAGTTCGTAGTTGTGGAACAATGCGCTGATCCAGATAGGAACTCAGTGCCTTTAAATCCATATTGTCGGACTCAAATACGATCGACATGATTGCATTGGCAGTCGGATCATAACGCTCGACAACCGGTTCCTGAATTTCATCACGGAATTCGGCGGTGACTGAGGCAATTTTGTCACGGACATCCTGTGCCGCCATGGTAGAAGGAACTTCCAGATTGAATTCGGCCGTAATCATCGACAGGCCTTCACTGGATTGTGAAATTACCTGTTTTAAACCAGAAATAGTATTGATCTGGTCTTCAAGTTTTTTGGTAATTTCCGATTCAACGGTTTCTGGAGAAGCGCCTGGATAGCTGGTATAAATCACCACAAAGGGAAAGTCGACATCCGGAAATTCTTCTACACCCATGCGCTGCCAGGAAGCTAGTCCAAGCACCATCAAACAGAACATCATCATAATGGTGAAGACGGGATACTTCACACTAATTCGGGTAAACCACATATTAATGATCCTGTCTGATTAGTTGGAACGCAGTGTCACTGGCTTGTTGAGATCTGCCTCAGTAAATGGAATGCGACTGACCTGATCACCTGTCTCCAGACCCTGGATCACTGCAGTATTCTGGTTATAGCGCTGTTCCAGAACCTGAACATTCACTTTAATAATTTTGTTCTGGCGAATAACCCAGACATAAGGTTTATTCTGGATATCCTGAACGGTATCGAGGGGAATAATCTGACCAGAAACTTGTTGAGAACTCAGAATATTGCCTTCAACAAAAGAGCCAATACTTAAAGAGGGAATACTTTCATTCGGTCTGGCGAAGAATTCAATCTGCCGACTGGCCTGATTGGCAATTGGAGACACCCGGCTAATAGCAGCGGTATACGTATTTGGATTGCCCTGAATCTGATATTCAATTTTGCTGCCTAAACGCAGACTGGCCTGCATCTCACTCGGGACACGGGCCTGAATTTCCAGTTGATTTGGATTTACGATTTCAAACAGGGTTTGTCCGATCGCCACGGTTTGACCGGGCTCAACCTGACGCTGAGTGATCACGCCACTAATCGGGCTAGTGATAATGCCATCACGATCGGCTTTTACGGCAATATCGACATTGGCTTGCTGTGCGCGGACATTTTCAATCTGGGCCTGATAGTCAACCTGGCTTAGCTCATATTCAACTTTAGAGATAAAGCCTTGGTCGAGCAGACGCTTTTTGCGCTGCATCATGTTGCGCGCCTGATTAGCCTGTGCCTGGGTAGATGCCAGATTGGCACGGGCCTGAGCCAGACGTGCGGCATTATCCTGATTATTTAAGCGAACCAGTACCTGACCTTTAGCTACATTGTCACCGACCTGAGCATTAACACTGGTGGCAGTGGCAGAAACCTGCGCCTGAATACTGCTTTGGTTGACTGCGCGAATAGTACCGGTAAATGCGGATTTCTGGATTGAAGTACCTGTCTTTACGGCAACCAGATCCTGAGGAATCAGTTCAATTGTTTTTGGACTTTCGGCTTGCGGTGTAGATTCATTTTTATTGCAGCCGCTTAGAAAAAGACTTAAGCAAAGTGCACTCATCATCAATACAGAGCGCGAAGAAGAGGTCTTTGAAATATGAAAATGCTGTGCAAATGGCATATTAATCCTTTTCACTTGTGGTCGTTTAAAGCAACAACAAGTTATTTGTGTTTATTCAAGTGCTTTTAAACGGGCAATAATTCTGTCGTATTCCGCTTCCATATTTCGATAGCGAGTTTGTAAAGATTGAATATTTTCTTTTTGAGAAATCAGGTTTTTCTGGTTGTTTTCAAGGTTGGCTTTTAAAGAGGCCGGGGGATTATTGCCTTTACGTAAATATTCACGTTCTTGGCGTACAAACATGACCCGGTCTTGCTGCAACTGTTTCATCTGCTCTTGCTGAAAGGCAATCTGTTTCTTCAGTTGGCTCAGACTTTCATTCTTTTTCTGTAGAGCAACATGGCTATTGGTATAGGCACGTTTCAGCTTTTGATCTTCTGCGATGCGCTGGGCTTGCTGGGCACGTTGCGGCGCCTGTTTAATATCTTTATCGACATTATAAGGACGTGCACGTTTAATGACCTGCATATTCTGGTCAAGTGCCTCATAGCCATAGCGGATATGGTTGGGGGTAACGTTAGTGCTGATATTGGCCACGCCTTTATTATCATAATAGCGATACCAGGTGGCTTTTGGTGGCTGGTTAGTTGAGGCATATGAAATGGTGACCTGAAGAAAAAGTGTCACTGCAAATATGAATTGGCCAGTCATTTTATTTTTATCAATGAAAGCAAGTTTTTCTGAAAACTGACTCATCATTGGCTCCCCAATTGAAAGTTGACTAAATTACTTATTTTAAAGTAATAATAATGCTATATTAGACTCAAACTCACGAATTAAAAACTACCGTCAGTCAAAAAAAAAGCAATGACAAAATAAAAATGTGAAATGGTTGATGAAATCCGCTATTTTTGCACACTTGTGTAGAAAATGTTCATTGATAATACAAGTGGATTTGTGTTAAAAATGTTTATCGATCGTAATAAAATAATCCTATGAGCCTTATGGCGCATCGTTTCTAAAATGGGAAGGGTCAAAATGGACGATAAATTCCAAAATCTAAAAGTTATGGTCATTGATGACTCAAAGACCATTCGTCGTACAGCAGAAACTCTTCTACAGCGCGAAGGATATGAAGTCGTGACTGCGGTAGATGGTTTTGAAGCTTTATCAAAAATCGCAGAAGCCAATCCAGATATCGTATTTGTAGACATCATGATGCCTCGTCTAGATGGTTATCAAACTTGTGCGTTGATTAAAAACTCTCAAAATTATCAGAATATTCCTGTGATTATGCTTTCGAGTAAAGATGGCTTATTTGATCAGGCCAAAGGTCGTGTTGTTGGTTCGGATGAATACTTGACTAAACCTTTCAGTAAAGATGAATTGCTTAATGCAATCCGTAACCATATTAGTGCTTAATAATTGATTTTTTAGGGGAATTGGCATGGCGCGTATCTTAATCGTAGATGACTCACCGACAGAAACATTCCGTTTTAGAGAGATTCTTTCTAAACATGGCTTTGAGGTGATTGAAGCATCCAATGGTGCAGATGGGGTAACCATGGCTCAGGCTGAGTTGCCAGATCTGGTATTGATGGATGTGGTCATGCCAGGCGTGAATGGCTTCCAGGCAACACGTCAAATCGCACGTGGTGCAACCACCAAGCATATTCCGATTGTAATTGTAAGTACCAAAGATCAGGCCACTGACCGCGTTTGGGGTAAACGTCAGGGTGCCGCAGATTATCTTACAAAACCGGTAGATGAAAAACAGTTGATTGAAGTGATTAAGCACCACCTCAACGCAGGATAAGCTCTATGGCAGCAAATGGATTTATCGAATTGCTTCGCATTGCGAAACGGGGAAATAAAAACTACGTTTCTAATGAAAATGAAGTCAACCGATGGTCAGGCATTGCTTTTGAGATGATGGGGCAATATTTTGTTGCCCCGCTGGGGGAAGTATCCGAAGTGATCTATCCTCCAAAATATACGCTAGTTCCTAATACTCAATCATGGGTGTTAGGATTGGCCAATATTCGGGGAAGGTTATTATCAGTTTCTGATTTGACTCAATATGTATCAGGACAGAGTAGCCAGTTTTCACCGACTCAAAAAGTATTATGTATTCACCATAATGACCAATATGTCGGTTTGGTCGTTGATCAAGTTTTGGGTATACAACATTTTAATAAGAAAAGTTTTTTTTCTAAAACTACTGAATTGGATAATAACTTACAAGAATACTGTCAGGGATTTTTCCACCAGCATAACCAGCAATGGCATGTGTTCTTATTCAGTCGTCTGTTGCAAAATCCAAAATTTATGAACGCATCTATAAAATTTATAAATTAAACGTCGCGCACGAAAGTAATAAAGACGTAAATCGGGGAGAGGCTGCATGGGCTTTAAACTTAAAAAGAAAAATACAGGTGAAGGTAGCCGCAAAAGTGGCAATACTTTTTTATCCAAGATTCAATCACAAACAGACCAGTTGTCACGTGTATTTGGTGATAGTGAAAAGTCTAAACCGTTTATTTATGGCGCAGCCGGCTGTCTGTTAGCGGCAACCATCACTTTATTGTATCTTTTCTACAGTGTGCCACGTGCTAACCAGCTGACACAAAGTCTGGGTGATTTACGTCTGCTTTCACAAACCATTTCTCGTCAGGCGACTGAAGCAACGGCTTCTGGTACACCTGAAGCGATGAAAGAACTGACAGATTCTCAAAAAGCTTTTGCGGAAAACCTTGAGATTGTAAAAAATATTCATTCCAATAATGAGGCACTGCAAGCAGTAGATAAACAGTGGACAGAAGTGTCTTCTAGTATTGACCTGATTGCATCGCAACAAAAAATCATTAACCAGTTATATGACACCAACATCGCAATTGGTGAAGCCATACCGGGGATTCAGGCTGAATATAACTTGATGGTCGACCAGATGGCGCGTCAAGACATGCCGTCTAACCAGGTGGTCATTGCGAAAAACCAGGTATTCATTGCGGAACGTATTTTACGTTCGATCAGCTTGGTATTGACTGGTAACGACGGTTCACGTGAATCAGCGGACGACTTCAGTGCCGATACCGAAACTTTCGGTTCATACTTAAATGCACAGTTAAACGGTTCTGCTGAACTGGGTGTACAACGTATTACTGATCCAAACCTGCGCGAGTCTCTGGAAGGCATCAAAGCGGAATATGATGATGTACTTCAATCAGCATCTGCGACAATCCTGAAAAACTCTGCGCAAATCGTAAAAGTACGTCAGGCATCTGCGTCAATTTTCTCGCAATCGGATGCCCTGCTAGATAACCTAAACAAACTGTCTGGTAACTCTGGTCTGAAAACAATCGTTCCAGCGGTACTGTTAATTCTGTTATTGATCGGCTTCCTACTGTGTGTATTCCGCCTGTTAACCCTACGTGGTGCATCGGACAAACAGCGTGTAACCCGTCTTCAAGAAGAATATGACCGTAACCAGAATGCGATTTTACGTTTACTAGACGAGATTGCCGACCTTGCGGATGGTGACTTACGTTCATATGCAACAGTATCGGAAGACTTTACCGGTGCGATCGCCGACTCGATTAACTTCGCGATCGACCAGTTACGTGACTTGGTATCTCGTATTACCGAAACTTCTCAGGAAGTTGCGCAATATACAGCGACAACTCAAAGCATTACCAACCAGTTAGCTGAAGCATCTGAACACCAGGCACAAGAGATTGCGGGTGCATCTGCTGCGATTAACGAAATGGCAATGTCCATTGACCAGGTATCTGCCAACGCGGAAGAATCTGCAGTCGTTGCGGAACGTTCAGTACAAATTGCTGCAAATGGTGCAGACGTTGTACACCGTTCTATTGAAGGTATGGATACGATTCGTGAACAGATTCAGGAAACCTCTAAACGTATTAAACGTCTGGGTGAATCTTCACAAGAAATTGGTAACATCGTAGCCCTGATTAACGATATTGCCGACCAAACCAACATCCTGGCTTTGAACGCAGCGATTCAGGCGTCGATGGCGGGTGAAGCTGGTCGTGGTTTCGCCGTGGTAGCGGATGAGGTCCAGCGTCTTGCGGAACGTTCTGCATCTGCAACCAAACAGATTGAAGGCCTGGTAAAAACCATTCAAACGGATACCAACGAAGCCGTAATTTCAATGGAACAAACCACAGCCGAAGTTGTACGTGGTGCGAACCTGTCTAAAGATGCCGGTGTGGCACTGGATGAGATTCAAACGGTATCGAATAACCTGGCAAAACTGATTGCGAACATTTCCGATGCTGCGAAACTTCAGTCTGCATCTGCGGGTCATATTGCGACCACGATGAATGTCGTACAGGAAATTACTTCACAAACTACGAGTGCAACCTTCGATACAGCACGTTCGGTATCTGAATTGGCGAACATGGCCGATGCATTACGTGAATCTGTATCTGACTTTAAACTACCAGAATAAAGTCAGAAAGTATGAGGGGAGTGTGCCTTAACCTAGGTTGAGGCACATTCAGAAATACAGATAAAGCCTCGACAAGATGGACTTGACTACATAAGGTTAGGTCTCGCGTGACGGTCACAATTAAGTTTGAGCGCCCTTCTTGGCGGCACAACGTAAGAAGCATTAGCTATGAAAGAAATATTAAAAAATTTAGTTGAAACGACAACGCTTCCTGAAGACAGTTATCTTGATCAAGATGCAGAAATTCTTGAAATTTTTGTCGAGGAAATCGAAGAGATTTTCGTTGAGTTAAATGCTTTATTTCCAGAATGGTTGAGTGATTCGGCTCATCAGGAAAACCTGAAAACCATTCGCCGCCATTTTCATACCCTGAAAGGTTCAGGCCGTATGGTGGGGGCTAAATCTGCGGGTGAAATTGCTTGGGCAGTGGAAGATACCTTAAATCGGGTACTTTCAGGTTCAATCCAGTTAACGCCTACGATTCAACAGTATGCCAAAGCTGTACTGAATATTTACCAGTTCACTTTATATCCAAAATTCAAACAGGTGCAGGAACTCGATGTTGACCTGCGTCCAGTCGTGCTTTTAGGTCAGCAATTACAACAACAAATGACACCTGAGCCGGCTTTAGAAGAACTCTTGCAACTGGCAGACAGTCTGACTGCCGAAGGCCAGATCACAGGTCTTGAGCTAGGTGATTCGGCTGAAGATCAAGATATAATTGCAGCAATAGAAATAAGCACAACAGAATTTGAGCTTGAAAAAGCCGAAACTGAAGATGCTGCAAGCAGTGATGTAGAAGAAACCGTAGCAATCTTTATCGAGGAAGCCGAAGAGCATCTCGAAACGATTGCCAAGTTCCTGCATAGCGAAAATGAAAAAGTGCAGGATTATAATGCATTGATTCGTGCTATTCATACTTTGCGCGGCAGTTCGTCCATGGCACAGATCGAAGAAATCTTCGAGGCTAGCTCTAAAGTAGAACATCTGTTTAAAACACTGCTTCAGGATGAAATTGCATCCACTTCAAAAGAAACTGCTGTATTAATTCAGTATGCTGAATTTGTCAGCGACTATCTGCATTTGTTACGTCAGGGTGATAGCAGCAAACTGGCAGCAGTGTATGCGAATTTTGAGCGTGTCTGGAATGATTATGGCTTCGCAGCCACTGAAGCGGAAACAGTTGA
This sequence comes from Acinetobacter sp. UBA5984, assembly GCF_002429925.1. Lineage (NCBI taxonomy): Bacteria > Pseudomonadati > Pseudomonadota > Gammaproteobacteria > Moraxellales > Moraxellaceae > Acinetobacter > Acinetobacter sp. UBA5984. The sequence goes on along the minus strand of NZ_DJBE01000005.1, from coordinate 75,025 downwards.
AACCCAAGGTCTGGTAACCAAGCTGGTTGAACTGGAGATTGACCTGTTACTGGATGCCGAGTTTGAATTCGATAAACGCGCTAAAGTCGATTATCCAGAATATATTCAGGCTTTAAGCGAGCAGGCTGCCGAGCTGCTTGCACATACAGATAACCGTGCCGCACTGGGTATTCATGAGTTTACGACAGATTTAAAATCTGCCTATGATGCCTTACTAGAAAAACCGGTACTGCTGAACAGCGATTATGCCTATGAGCTGTTTGCCCAGGCACATCAGGAATTCATTCATTTATTCGATACCCTGGCAGCAGGCCAGCGTGTCATTTTAAATGATGATACGCAAAAAACCTTGAGTGAACTTGCTGCATTCGTACAGCAGGATCTGGAAATCTTTGCCGAAGACAATGTCCCTGCTGAGCAAGTATCAGAAGAAATTTCTATTCCTGAAGCTGCAACCACAGCCAGCATTGACTTTGCTGCTTTAAGTCAGCGTATTGCCTCTGACCGCCAGTACATCGACAGCGCAGAAACTCAGCGTGATTTCGATGAGGATCTACTGAATATCTTCCTGGAAGAAGCGGATGAATTACTGGTAGGTATTGATGAAGATCTGAATACCTGGAGTAAAAAGCAGGATGATACGACTTCACTTAACAATCTGATGCGTCATTTGCACACCTTGAAGGGCGGTGCAAACATGATTACCGCTTCTCATATCGGTTCGATTTCGCACGAACTGGAAAGTATTTATGAGCGAATCATCCGTCAGCAGATTGCAGTAACGCCTGCTCTGATTCAAATCATTCGTCTGGTGCAAGATAACGTTTCTGACCGTATCCAGTCGATCCGTGATGAAGGTATCGATTATCCAGCGGTTGAAGCAATTTCGATTCTGCAAAATATTCAGGCATTGGTGGCTGGTCAAGCTGTTGCGGCTCCGGTAGAAGCATCAATTCCTGTTGTCGAGTTTGAATATGCAGGAGCTACTACTGAATCTGAAGAGACAGCAGATGAAGCACCGGAAGAGATTGCATCAAAAAACACAAGTTCAGATCTAGAACCAACTCTAAACTTAGAAGATAAACAAGTTGAGCTGACTGAAACAGAAACTTTGACTGAGCCCGTTGAGGTTGTAGCAGAAGAACGTTCTGAAGAAGACGAACTGAAGTCGATTGTTGAAGAAACCTTCCTGGAAGAATCAGAAGAGATTCTCGACAATACCGAAAAACTGCTGAACCAATGGTTTGATCAACGTAGTGACCGTAGCTTATTGCTTCAATTACAACGTGCTGCCCACAGTATCAAGGGTGGTGCGCGCATGATTGAAAACGAACAGGTGGCCAGCATTGCGTATGAACTAGAAACCACATTCGAACAGTTTGCGGTATATCACTTTAACTCGAATGCTTATGATGGCTTGCTGCAAAAAACACTGGCCTGGTTAAGACAAGCTATCTTCCAGCGTGACTATAGCAATTTTGAACAGATCCAAAGCAGTCTGAAAAAGATTGCTTATGTGGATGTTACTGCGCAGCTGCCGGAACGTCTGGCTAAAACAGAAACGCTGGTCACTGAAAATAGCTTCGAGTTTGTCGAAGGTGATGGTACTGAGCCACCACGTATGATGGGTGAGTGGGTCGATACCGGTAATACCGATACCAGCCACGAGATGATCCGTATCTCTGCTGATCTGGTTGAGAAGATGATTGACCTGTCAGGTGAGAATGCGATTAACCGTTCGCGTATCGAGATGGACTTAGGCCAACTTGGCAATACCCTGAACGAGATGGAACTGGCAATCAAGCGTCTGGCGGATCAGTTGCGCCGAATGGAAGGCGAGCTGGAATCTCAAATTATTGCCAAACACGGTTCAGACAACTCGCGTTATGCAGACTTTGACCCGCTGGAAATGGACCAATATTCGTCACTGAACCAGTTGTCCAAGTCGCTTGCGGAATCTGCTTCGGACTTGGTTGACTTCAAGAGCACTCTATCTGACAAGATTCGTGAAACTGAAGGTTTGTTATTACAACAATCACGGATTCAGGCCGAGATTCAGGAAAGCCTGATGCGTACCCGTCTGGTACCGTTTGATCGGATGTTGCCACGTTTACAACGTATCGTACGTCAGACGTCTACGACCTTGAACCGTCCGGCCGAACTGATTGTTCAGAATAGTGAAGGTGAATTAGACCGTAATATTCTGGAGCGTCTGGTAACGCCATTCGAGCATATGCTGCGTAATGCGATTGACCATGGTTTGGAAGATACAGCAGATCGTATTGCCTTGAACAAACCAGAAGTCGGTTCAATCCTGTTAAATATCAGCCGTCAGGGTACAGATGTCATCGTCTCATTTAGTGATGATGGTAAAGGTATCGATGCTGAGAAGATTCGTGAGAAAGCACTGAGCCAAGGCCTGATCAAAGAAGATCAGACCCTGGATTCGGAAGAGCTACTGCAATTCATTTTCCATCCAGGCTTCAGTACTGCTAAATCTGTAACCCAGATTTCAGGTCGTGGCGTCGGACTGGATGTAGTACAAAGCGAGATCAAGTCGCTGGGCGGTCACGTATCTGTCAGCTCTGAAGTAGGCAAAGGTACAACCTTCACCATTCGCGTACCGACGACTGTAGCAGTTAGCGATGCCTTGATGGTAAAAGTGGGCGATCAACAATATGCCGTTTCTCTGGCACAAATCGACCGTATTGTACGTATTGCACCATCTACTCTGGAAACTTATTTCAACAGTAAAGATGATTTCTTCAAGATTGATGGCGTTAATTACAAATTGCGTTACCTGTCTGAGTTCGTATCGAATCAGCCAATTCCACGTCTGAATAATGTGGCGCATTCACTGCCAGTATTACTGATTAAAGGCAACAGTGGTCAAACCATTGCCTTGTTAGTCGATCAACTTGTCGGTTCACGTGCACAGATCGTGGTGAAACCAATTGGCCACCAGTTCGCCAATATTGGTGTAGTGACCGGTGCGACGATTCTTGGTGATGGTCAGGTCTGTCTGATTCTAGATGGTCAGAATATTGCCCGTCAGATCCATGGTACGCAGCGTGTCAAACACATGCAGGATCAACGTGATGGTTCACGTTCTGGCAATGCTCGCCGTCTGGTAATGATCGTGGATGACTCGGTGACTGTTCGTAAGGTGACCTCGCGTCTGCTTGAGCGTCAGGGCTATGATATTGTCACCGCCAAAGATGGTGTGGATGCGATTGAACAGCTTGAAAATGTCCGTCCGGATCTGATGTTGCTGGATATTGAAATGCCACGTATGGATGGTTTCGAGGTCACGAACCTGGTCCGTCACCACGATATTCACCGCGACTTGCCAATTATCATGATTACTTCACGTACGGGTGAAAAACACCGTGAACGTGCTTTCAGTCTGGGCGTAACCCACTACATGGGTAAACCGTTCCAGGAAGCTGAATTACTGGCGAATATTCAACAGTTAATTGCTGAAAAACAGGGGTTATAAATGAGTCAGAATACGACTAATGCCAAAATGGCTGATCAGATTAGCCAGCAGGAACTTCAGCATTTAATTACGGTATCTACCGGATTTATTGATGCTTATATCATTGACTGTCACGGCAAAGATCCAATGCTGTTACCACAAAATATTGTCCTGTCTGCACTGGATAGTGATACCCAGGTTAAAGTGGTTGAATGGCATGATGCGCAATTACCGGTTTATGCAGTTAATGATCCAACACGTAAAAGTGGTGTGGCGCTGGTGATTGAAGGAGATGAGGTGCATCAGCGTTTTGCCCTGATGTGCAATGAAATGCCGAAAACCATTCGTCTGCGTATTTCTGAGGTGGTTGATGCCGATCAGCAAGTGACTGACCCAGCAGTATTCCAGTATGTACGTATGGGGGATCAGTTATTTCACATCCCGCAAATGAGCCATATCCAGTCTTCAATTGGTCTATAATTCTTTTGAATGTATAAAAAAAGGAACTCATAAGAGTTCCTTTTTTTACATCTGGTGATTAATTGGCTAACAGGTTCACCAGAATCTGCTCATAAATTTCAGCCAGTGGTTCAAGATCTGCAATATCGACATGCTCATTAATCTGATGGATCGTGGCATTCAGTACACCGAGTTCCAGCACCTGTGCACCGGTAGGCGCAATAAAACGACCATCTGAGGTGCCGCCTGAAGTTGATAATTCAGTTTCAGTACCAGTCACCGTTAAAATGGCATCTTTAGCGGCATTCACCAGCTCACCGACCGGTGTCAGGAATGGCAGGCCAGATAAAGTCCATGAAATCTCATAATCCACACCATGACGATCCAGAATTTCAAGCATACGTGCTTTTAGTTCTTCAGCAGTCACTTCAGTTGAATAACGCCAGTTGCAGAGTAGATTCATGATGCCTGGAACAACGTTGGTTGCACCGGTACCGGCATTGATATTTGAAATCTGGAAAGACGTCGCAGGGAAGTATTCATTGCCATTATCCCAGACTGTTTCGCACAGTTCGGCAATGGCTTTAGACGCTTTATGGATTGGATTCACAGCAAGATGCGGATAAGCCACATGCCCCTGTTTGCCTTTCACAGTTAGATTGGCATTCAATGAACCACGACGGCCATTTTTAACAATATCACCCAGTTTATTGGTGCTCGAAGGTTCACCTACCAGACACCAGGTAATTTTCTCATTACGCGCTTCTAGGGTTTCAATCACTTTTACCGTACCATTGATCGATGGACCTTCTTCATCTGAAGTGATCAAATAGGCAATCGAACCTTTATGATTCGGATATTTTTCGACAAAACGTTCAGTAGCTACGACCATCGCAGCCAAAGCCGTTTTCATGTCGGCGCTACCACGGCCATAAAGCTTACCATCACGAATTTCTGGCGCAAAAGGATCAGAGTTCCAGGCATCCAGGTTGCCGGTTGGCACAACATCGGTATGGCCAGCAAAACAGAAAACAGGGCTTTCAGTACCTTTACGCGCCCAAATATTATCAACATCTTCAAAACGCATTGATTCAATATCGAAACCCACCTTTTTCAAACGTTCTGCCATGATGTTCTGGCAGTCATGATCAATAGGGGTCACAGAAGGCTGACGTAATAATTGCAGGCTTAAATCAAGAGTCGCGGAAGATGTCATATGGTGAATTCATAAGTCGATAAATTTGTCGGCTCTATGATAGGCGAATATGGCCTGTAATGTGAATGTTCCACATAAAAAAACCCTATCTGAGATAGGGTTTGTGGAGAAGCTAGAAAGAGTTTAGTTTTGACGGATTTCTTCAGAAGTTTTTTCTGCAGTGCCTGTTACAGCTTCGCCTGCTTTAGAAACGTCTTTACCCACACCTTTGACAGTGTTACAGCCAGTTAAAACAAAAGCCATTACCAATGAAGCAGCAAGAATTTTTTTCATCATCATCTCCGTATTATCGATAATAAAATTATTATGATGTGGAACTAAGATTAGAAAATATACGACATAAAAAATATGTGGTTTTCATAGTGCTTCGGTTAATAAATGTAATGTTTTAAAAGGGTTTATGCGCAGGAAAGGGGAGTAAAAGCGGGCTGCGATACATATAAAAATCCTCTTGATCAGCCTTTTTATAAAGTCCATTTGTCCACCAATAGGGACTTGAACTGCTGATCTGAGCATTAGGATAAATCCACTCATGGCGCTGCAAACGATAGAAATTAGCCGCTGGGTCGGGAATCTGCTGGCCCCATAAGCCTATGCGACGTTGGGTATTGACCCAGCCAGGCAATGTCTGATCTGCACGATGCACTGGAAGATAAAGCTGGCCTTTTAACATGCAGAAACGCTGCTCAATCTGCTGATCCAGAGCCTCATCAAACTGAAACTGTTTCTGGGTAAAATGCTTCATTTTACGGATTAAAGTATCGGTACGGTTTAGGCCATACCAGTTTGGCAGGCTAAAATCGGCTTCTGCGAGGTAGTATTTCAGCGCCACTTCCCAGTGTTCAGTCTGGCCTGTCTTTGTATTGAGTAACAGAAAATCCAGTTCACCTAGCGTTTTAGCACCGTCAATTTTCTGAATGCTATGGCCTAAAAGTTTATAAGGGTGATAAGCATCATCTAGCAGCCAGAACCAGACCAGCATTTCAAAACGTAGACCCAACCGGGTGCTTTTAAGCTGCTGCACGAATTGCTCCAGCTCTTCTGGATGCTGGTCTAAATATTTCAGACGTGGATGATAATTTTGCAGGTGATGTTGCCAAGTCTCAGAATCATGTAATTCGAAAGCATGGACGACTTTAAGTTCGGCTGGAATTTGAGACAGAAGGTTTGGACTGCCAACAGCAAAGGCCAGTTGCCGCACCAAAGGATGCTGATAATATTGCCATGCTTCTACAAGATTGTGATTTAGACTGGAAAAGGGCATAGCACATCCTGTGAAAAGTGCACAAATACAACGGACAGATTTTAAAAACACTTTATACTACCCCTAATTTTGTGGGTAGGATCGATTTATGAAAATATTGTTTTGGCGAAGCCTGGTCGTACTATTTGTCGTACTGGGTTTTATCGGCGCAATCTTGCCCGGCATGCCAACAACAGTATTTTTAATTCTGGCGGCTTGGGCGGCATCCAAAGGCTGGCCACAGATGGATGCATGGCTGCTAAATCATCCAAAATATGGTCCGACTTTAAGAGCTTGGCGTACCAATGGTACTGTGCCACGCAAGGCCAAATGGCTGGCCAGTATCATGATGTTCATCAGTGGTATTATCATGTTGTTTACGACAGCACCGTTGGCAGTCAAAATCTTTACTGATGTGACCATGCTGATTGTGGCGATCTGGTTATGGCGTCGGCCTGAACCGGTTCAGGACATAATCCATCCAGAACACATGGCCACAAAGAAAGTAGAACTAGAAATCATCAAGACAGAGAAAGAGAAGTAATGAGCCATTTGCAGCTGTATCAGGCAGAAATCCTGATTGATCTCGCCCAACAAAAACTATATTTGCCAAAATATAATAAGCAGTACCTGATTTCTACGGGTAAGAATGGCATTGGTGAAACAGAAAATAGTGGCAAGACGCCTCGTGGCTGGCATAAAGTCGCTGAAAAGTTTGGCCAGCAGGCACCATTAAACAGTGTGTTTATTGCCCGTCAAGCAACTGGTGAAATTTATAATGCAGAACTGGCACAGCAGTTCCCGCAGCGAGACTGGATTCTTAGCCGGATCTTATGGCTAAGTGGGCTTGAAGAAGGCTTCAACCAGGGCGAAGGTTGTGATACTTACCAACGTTATATCTATATTCATGGTACGCCTGATTCTGAGCCGATGGGTATTCCAATGTCCCATGGCTGTATCCGCATGCGGAATACGGATGTGGCCGAGCTGTTTGAACTGGTGAGCGAAGATGCGCTGGTCTATATTTCAGAACAGCCTCTGAATCTGACTGTTTAAATGACCTAAGAAGATTTACGGTTGATTTAAAATTAATTGAAATATCTTTTATTTATAGATGTAAAAGTAAAGAGGGCATAGATCTTCTACTCACTCTACTTTTACAGACAAATAGACTTAGAAACATGATTTATAGCCCGCCAATAAAAGTCATCGATTTGTTTTTACAGGGCTGCAAGCTCTTAAAATAAAGATTACAGGATCACAACGTTGCGGTTAGCTGGGCTTTGTATAATCTTTCAGCAATACTGAAGTCTGTTGCATGTTCAGGTCTCAATTTTCATGAGTAAAACCGTAAAAATCCGGCTTTTAGTTTTAGAGAGTATTCTTAAAAAATCGGTATAGACTTAAAAAATAAACAAAAAGTGTTGTTTTTTTTAACAATCAACCTATTTTTTAATCACTCACACCGAAAAAGCAGAAAACAGTCAGAAAAGCGTTTGACAGTCTGTGAAGATTCTCTATAATGCACCTCATCAAGCGATGAAGTCGATTTGAAAGGGCGCTTAGCTCAGTTGGTAGAGCGTCTGCCTTACAAGCAGAATGTCGGCGGTTCGATCCCGTCAGCGCCCACCAAGCTTCTTTCAAAGTTGAGACACTTATAGTGCAGCGGTAGTTCAGTTGG
>NZ_DJBE01000005.1:0-66879 GCF_002429925.1 Acinetobacter sp. UBA5984 | reverse complement strand
AGTCCCGTCCGCTGCGCCATTTTTCATTCCCTGATGTGGAAAATGTGAATCAAAATTCAAGACTACGCGCTTCGCTTGTCTTGCATCATAAAAAATAACGATGTTATTTTTTACTCTTCAGGGCGCTTAGCTCAGTTGGTAGAGCGTCTGCCTTACAAGCAGAATGTCGGCGGTTCGATCCCGTCAGCGCCCACCATATCTTTCTTGCCTAAATCCTGAATATTTCATAGAATTCGAAGTCTATAATAATTTGAAGATTTCAGACTATGAGAAATCCATATCAGCGCAAGGCAGCGATCAAATCGCAAAATACCGCCTACGATCCGCTACAAGTTTATAAAAATTTTATTGAAGCTATTGTTACCCAAGGTGGCATTTTTGCACTTTACCAAGAGGGTTGGGCTTTGTGTGCCACGCCGACAGGACAGCGTGCTTTCGCGACCTGGCAAAGCAAAGGTCTGGCCAGACTACTCATTAAAGATAACTGGGCCAATTACCAGGTTCAGGAAATTACCCTCAAAGATTTTGTTGAAAAGGTCATTCCTTTCTTACGTCAGGAAAGTACTATCGTGTCACTGGATCTAACACCAGAAGGGCAAAATATTCTGGTTGCGCCTGAAAAGCTTTTGCTGGATCTTAAAAATTACCTATATCAGGTCTATGTACAGAAACCTGAACTATTCAAAAATCCAGCGATCCCTTCACCAAGGCATATCCGTTTAAATTAACTTAGTGTTTAAGTCACTTATTTAAATAGTGAATATTCATTGAGAAGCCAACCACTCAAAAAGGCAAAATATTCTCTTAACCAGGAGCTATAGCGCAGATAAAGAGGAGTGTTGGCACTCAAACTAATCACTTGCTGATAACCTTGGTGTCTGGCAATGGCACGAGCACGGGGGCTATGAAAATCACTGGTTGCAATCGCAATCGGATCATTTTGACTTATATTGTATTGTTCCAATATCACTTGAGAATACATCATGTTTTGAGCAGTACTTCTGCTTCGATCTTCAAGTTGAATAAGGTTGATGAGTTCTGGATAGGTAGTGTTGATATAGTGCTGCATGACTTCAGCTTCACTTTGCCTTTCCCGATAATTACGCCCACCTGTCATAATTATTAAAGTATCTGGATAGTATGCTGCATATTTTGCTGCAGTATCCAGACGGCTTTTTAAGATGGGTGACGGCTGTCCATTCGAAATCCCGCTGCCTAAAACCAGAATAGCGGCAGGAGACTGTGTAGATTCGTTTGTATGAATAGACATCTGGATATAAGCGAAGAAAACCACGACACTGATCATCCAGAGCAAAAATCCGGCCCAGAGGCTGTTCCAGAACCAGGTTCTAAATCTGGAATGCTGTTTCCAGCGTTGAATGTTTGAAAAGAGTAAAACATACAGAACCAATGCTATGCTAATGAAAATTGGCAAAAGAACACCGAAATGTCTTTGTCCCTGACTCATTAACCAGAGGCTGTTTATGCCAAGGATCAAACCAAAGATCAGGCTGAGATTTCGTTTAAGTGGGCTGGATATTCGAATACTCATATTTTTATTTATCTTTTTATCTTTTCTTCTATCTTATTAATAAACAACCGGGCATGAAGCCCGGTCTTTTGTAGATCAGCTAGTTTTAATATACATCACGACGATAACGACCATCCAGACGTAATTGATCTACTGTGCTTTCACCGAGAATTTCAATCAGAGCCTGATCGACATCGCTGGCCATGCCATTAATGCTACCACATACATAAATCACGGCACCTTGAGCGACCCAGAGTTTCAATTCTTCAGCTTGCTCACGCAATTTATGATGCACATAAACTTTTTCCTGCTGGTCACGAGAGAAAGCAAGATCCAGTCGTTTTAATGTACCCATTTGCAGCCAGGCCTGAATGGTTTCTTCAAAGAAGAAATCATGGGCACGCTGACGTTCACCAAAAATGAGCCAGTTCTGAGTATAGTCCTGACGGTTACGCACACTCAGCAAGCTCATCAAACCTGCGATCCCCGTACCATTACCAATACAAATAATCGGGCGGTTATCAGCAATCAGATGGAAAGATTCATTCTTGCGAATACGCAGGGCAATCGGTGAATTTAGGGCAGTATGCTGTGTTAACCAGCCTGAGCCTAAACCTAACTGACCTTGCGCATCAGATTGCTGACGTACGACCAGACGTAACACTTGCTGACTTGGAATACTGGCGATTGAATATTCACGTGTAGCCAGAGCCGGCAATTGCTGTAATAGCTCATCTACTGAATCAAAAGGATCAACCTGAGTTAGGTCACGATCCCAAAGTGCCTGTTCGATACTTTGCTTCAGAGAAGGTACCTGTGTACCCGCGGCAATACGGTATTTCTCCATAAATGCACGGATACGTTCAGGGCTGTTTCCTGGTTGGATTTCGGCAATATCACCTGCTTGCCAGACAGCTTCATGCTGTGGAACCAGTTCAATATTGAACGCAGGCGCACCCAGACTATCTGGATTCAGCAATTCACGTTTGCTCAAAGTCCATTGATCGAAGGTTTTATCGATACCCATATCCTGCAACTCAAACTGGGTCACATGTGCAAGGGCATTGGTCCATTGCTGGATATGCTCATTATTGGCATTATCCACTTCGATGGTCTTGAAGAGCTGCTTGGCACCATTCTGCTGTAACCACTGGTCGATCCGATGACCAAAGCTGCAATAGGTATCAGGATATTCCTGGGAGCCTAGAGCCAAAACTGCATAATTGAGATGGCTGAGATCTGCTTTGGTAGACAGAATTTTCTTTTCGAAAGATGAAGCCAGGTCAGGCGCTTCACCTGTGCCATAAGTACTGGCTACAAATAAAACCTGTTCTGCCTGTTGCAGGTCTGCAAGGCTTAACTGTTGTACTGCTTTAACGCTGACAGGTTGACGTGCTTCCTGTAAGGCAGTGGCCGTGCGCCATGCCAGTTGTTCAGAGACACCTGTTTGTGAGGCATACGTAATCAGCCAAGGCTTAGCATTTGGATCCAAAGGCAGGGCAGTTGTGCCTTGGCGTGCAGCCAGAGTAAGTTTTTTCTGCTTGCGACGTTTCAGATAGAGCATCCAGCCGGTTATAAAGAAAAGTGGCATGAGCAGTGACGCGACCATGGCAAAGAACTGATAAATCGGACCAAAGAAGCTGCCACGGTGCACCGGTAGCATACTGCTCATGATCTTTTCATTCAGCTTTTTGTCTTCATACATTTCTACCGATGTAAAAGCTGCATCCTGATAGTTATAAGTAGCATTATTACGGGCACGCTCATGCTGAATTTCAACATCGGTAAAGCTGAGTTTTAATTCACCATCGGCTTTTTTAGGAATATTAAAAGTAACTGTTGAATATTTGTCATTGAATTCATTCTGGAAACCTGCCCAGCTCTTGTTCAATGCAGTAAGTAAAACGGTATCATCAACACCTTTCTCACGACCTTCACCGCGATTTTCGCGCTGACCTTCGCTTTGTGGACCGCGTTCGCCTGCACCTTCACCACGAGAACCACGTTGACCTTCACCACGTGATTCGCCAGCACTACGACCTTGTTCTTCACCACCACGGCCGCCTTGACCTTGCTGCATTTCAGGTTGTGGACGTTCTACACCCAGCACCTTGAACATACCATTGCGCCACCAGTCATAAGACCAGTACAGTCCGGTACACGCCAGGATCAGGTAAAAAATCACGACCCAGGTTCCAACAACCGCGTGCAGATCCCAGATAAAGTTACGACCTTTCAGTTGCGGCTTCACAGCTAGCCACTGCTTCACTGAATGGCGTTTTGGCCAGCGTAGGTAAAGACCCGACAAGACAAAGAAAATCAGCATCAGGGCACAGGCACCGGTAATCTGTTTACCGACGGGTCCTACAGTCAAATTACGATGTAGTTGCTGTACAAACTGGAAGAATTCACGACCTTTAATTTCAGGCAATACTTCAGCCGTGTAGGGGTTGACCATCATGTTATAACCACGACGTGCTCCCTCTTTTACAATATTGACCGTACTGGATGCACTTGGATCCTGTGCCACGGTAATACTGTTGATTTTCATTTCAGGGTTTTGAGTCTGGAAATGTTGATACAGTTGGGCAGGGCTAAGCTTGTCTTGCTCTTGAACCTGTACAGTATAACTGTCGCTATTCATCCATTTTAAGATTTGCGGCTCATAAGAATAAATAGCACCCGTGACTCCCATAATCGAGAGAATCAAACCTGCAGTAATCCCCAGAAACCAGTGGATTTGGAAAAATGTCTTTTTAAACATGATGGTCAGATTTATGGTGGTATGTGTAAAAGTAGGCAAATTATAACTGAAGAATTAGAACAAATTATAGATTATGATGATAATATTTATTCTCATTATCATTTGTGTCGATGAGTCGGATAAAAGATAGACATAAAAAAACCTCCATGTCGAAACAGGAGGTCTTTCAAAACCGGGATGTGTCTTAGATTTCTTTTGGCGCGCCCACTTCTTCTTGCAGATGCTTGCGAATGGTCGAGAAAGAGAAGTTTTTACTGTCTAAACGTTTAGGCAGGATATAAGCACCTTGCTGACCTTTGACTTTAAAATTGATCAGCATGAATTCCGGCGTGTTATACCATTCATAGATGTCTTTCCAGCCAATAGCACCCACACCTTCCTGCATGCCCATTTTCTGGCGCATCACGATACCATGTGGCTGTACGCCCAGACGGATACCTTTAATTTCCTGTACCGGAAATTCATTCATCTTGCGTTTAACATACCATTCCAGACCAAAAGTACGGATCAGGTAATACAGTACTACACAGACAATCGCCACCCAGCAGATAACTGTTGAGTAGTTCTTGATCAGGATAATTCCCAGAATAGACAAGGCAACAATAGCACCCATGATCAGCCAAGCTTTCATACCAATTTTATTGGTACTACGCCAGATCATTAGCTGAGCATGACGCTGCTCAGCTTCTGAAATTTCATAGTTCACAGGCTGTAAGGTATAAGCGTATAAATTTTTCGCGGTCATAATGAAATTAACAGATTTAAAACTGTAAAAAGTTTAGCATTAATTATGCTGATTCAGTGAGTATATTGTTCCAAAATCAGCCAAATTATAATGAAGCCAATTCAGTAGCCTGTTCGTCACGTTCATGACTCAAACTCTGCTTTAACTGACTCAATTGCTTCAAGATACTAAACATTAAAGACAGTTGTTGCAAAATGATCAGTGGTTTCTGGTCTTCTTCCTGCTGTTGTGACAGACGCTGACGGATATTCTGGATCATATTCTGGGTGCTTAGGTCAGGGACCTCATCATAGAGCAGGGCACCACGAATATTTTCTAGGGCTCGGTCTAGTAAGTCCAGCACATCTTGATCCTGAATTTTTTCACGATGCGCACCCAGCGCGGCAATATAACTGATAAAAGTATGATTCAGGCACAGAAACTCAAAAGCCTGTGATTTTTGCACTGGATCAAAGTCAGGTTCAGTGGCCAAAGTCGAGATCAGTGAAGCCACTTCAGCATCGGCATTATGAGCTGCACGGCGTACCACGCGGTAGGTCAGACCATTATTTCGTCCAGACTTATACTGTTCAATCACTTCACTCAAGTAGTCACATTCTGCCTGCAGGCTACGGCTAATGCTGCGCGGCAAGCGACGGAATTTCCAATCCGGGAAGATAAAGCTCACGCCAAACCAGGCAATCGCACAGCCAATTAGAGTATCAATCATACGGGGGATAGCTGCGGTAAAACCCATGCCGTCCAGATTAAAGTTGATCAGGGCCAGAATGGTAATAAAGGCAGTGGCCTGTGCATACTGTTTACTGCGTAATTCAAAGAACAGAATCCCACTCAAAATTAGCAGTAATAATTGCCCTTCAACGGAAGGAATGAAGTACAGAATGGCATAACCTAAAAGAATACCTGCCAATGTTCCAACGATACGTAAACGTAAGCGACGCTTGGTAGCATTAAAATTAGGCTGGCTGACGAATAGTGCTGTAAGCAGAATCCAGTAACCATACTGAATATCGGTCAGCTGGACAAAGATATAGCTGATCAGCAGCACAATCGACAGGCGAATGGCATGACGGAACAACACCGATTCAGGTGTCAGATGCTGTTTGACCCGAATCTTGATATCTTCCCAGCCTTTCAGGTCGTCATCTTTGAGCTGGTTTTCAATATGTTTAGCACGATCAAATTTGATATTACGTTCAGTTTCCAGATTGCGTAACTGCGCATCAATGGATTTCAGGTTCTGGAATAAGGCAAATAGGGCATTGATCCAGACCTGATCATACTGCTGTTCTGTACGCAATTTTTCTAGGGACAATCTCAGGTTTTCAAAGGCATGTTTGAAGCGTTTATTATGTTTATAGGTTTTACGTTGCTGAATGCTTTCACTCAGGTCTTTACAGGCTTTACCCTGAATCGACAGGATGCGCTGAAAACGGAACAGAATGTCGCTATGTTCAAAAATTTTGGCCAGTTTCTGATAATCAATATGCGCAGAATCGGCACGCTCGTGAATATCTTGTGCCACAAAATAATATTGCAGGCTACGACGAGTATCTTTCTGACCCCGGTCACCTTTCAGGCGGGTCAAAAGGACAGTCTTCATTTCATTAAAAATTGAAATCAGTTTGCCATTTTCCAGTGATAGCTCGATCATACTTTGCTGATAACTTTTTGCCGTCATATCGACATCGAACAGATTCGATTTGGCGTAGAGGAAATCACCCAGTGAGGCATAGCATTTGGCCAGATTATCCTGTGCACGTCGCGCAGGGAACAGCAGGAAGCTCAATGTCGACAAAAAGCCATACCAGACCGCACCAATCAGCAGCAAGCTTGCCTGCTGATACCATCCATCAAATAGTTCAACCCCCAGCATGGAATAGACAGAAATCACCAGACAGCCATAGGAAATCGTGGCATAACGTCGACCAAGCGAGCCGAGCAGAATCAGGACAATACAAGAGACAATTAAGGCAGAAGCAAACAGCAGCGGATAAGGAAATAACAGATAGACTGTGACTGCGGTAATGAAGAAGCCTAAATAGGTATAGAACAGATTCAGGATACGCACGGAAAAGCGGTCATCAATATCACTTAAACCTGCGGCCACCACCCCAAGGGTGAGTGGAATAGTCATTAACTGCTGTCCCATGAAATAGGGAACAAAGGCAGTGCCTGCAAAAGCGATCAGCATACGCAGGTTATACATCAGGGTCGTATTATAAGTCGCGTGCTTAAGACGATTGAGCCAAGATTTCAACGGTGATCCTTTCTCTTGCAGTCTTTGCTGCAAGGCTGAATATACATATGAGAAAAAGTATATTTATAACTTTTAATTTCCATGTAAATCATACTATGCGCTATGTTAATTTGTCTGCCTACTACGCATTAAAATCTTTAATTACATGAACTCCAATTCGACAGCACCACGGCCTTATACCATGTACTGGATTATTTTGCTGGCTTCACTGACTGCACTTGGTTCTTTATCCATTGATATGTATCTCTCTGCCTTGCCCGAAATGGCAGCGGATTTTGGTGTCAGCACCCAGATGGTTTCCAATAGTCTGCCAGCTTATTTCCTTGGACTGGCGGTTGGGCAGTTGCTATATGGCCCGATCAGTGACCGGATTGGACGTAAGCCACCGCTTTATTTTGGATTGTGCCTGTATATTCTGGCAAGCCTGTTGTGTATGTTTGCACAGAATGAATGGAGCCTGATTGCAGCACGGGTATTACAAGCCTTAGGGGGATGTGTAGGTGTCGTGATTGCCCGAGCAACCATTCGTGATCGGCTGGATATGCAGGCGGCTGCACAGGCCTTTGCCAGCATGATGATTGTAACGACCATTGCACCGATTATTGCGCCAAGTCTCGGCGCATGGGTACTGATGTTCTTTGAGTGGAATATTATTTTCTTGGTGCTGATGGGCTGTGGTTTGTTTAGTGTGGTCTGTGTGCATTTTTTCTTTCAGGAAACCTTGCCTCCGGAACGCCGTCTTAAACTGAATTTGCAGCAGGTATTGAGTTTATACCGAACCATTTTTCAGGATGAGAGTTTCAGACGACCAATGCTGGTGGGTTGTTTTTCTGGGGCGGTGATGTTCTGCTATATCAGCGCTTCTTCAGCCATTCTGATGGATCATTATCATCTCACTGAACAGCAGTTTGCTTATGCTTTCGGGGGGAATGCTGTGGGAATCATGCTGTTCTCGACCATGAATAAGCATCTGGCCCAATATCTTTCAGTCTTAAGTCGCTTAAAACTAGGTGCCTCTTTACAGGGAATCGGTGTCCTAGCTTTACTGGTTTTAGGCTATCTGAACATTGAATCTGTTGTCCTGGTCATGGTGGCCTTATTTGTTGTTGTAGCCTCAATTGGTTTTGTGGGACCGAATGCGATGGCGCTGGCCATGGCAGAGCAGGGCGCACGTGCCGGAACCGCCAGTGCGATTATGGGTAGTATGCAATTTGCCTGCGGTTTGTTGGGCGGAGTTTTACTGAACTTTATGCTGTGGGATGCTTTATTCAATATGGCCTTGGTAATGGCGATCTTTGTGGTTATAGCCTTTAGATCTGTATTGAAATTAGAACTGCCTAGAGTTAAGCAGAGATAAGGAGCTGCAAGAACTCTATATCTCTGTCAGATGATCCAAGCAGCTCAAAGTTGATGCTTGGATCATGGCTTATCTAATTTTATTCTTCTACAAAAACGGCAAATTCCTCTACCGGAACACGTGGGGTAATAAAGGTATTTACGATATGGTCTGGATCTGCATAGCCCAGTGACATGCCACAGACCAGCTCTTCATCTTCACCTGCGCCCAATACATCCAGCACGATGCTATGAAAATGATTCCAGGCAGCCTGCGGACAGGTATCCAGACCACGCGCCTTGGCAGCCAGCATCACGTTTTGAATCATCATGGAAATATCCATTTTTGAACCTATGCCTAAATCTTTATGTAAGGTGAAGAATAGCCCCACTGGTGCATCAAATAATTCAAAATTACGCAGGTTCTGGCGTGCCATTTTCTCTTTTTCGCCTTTCTGGATATTCAGCAAACCATATAAGCTCCAGCCATTTTCACGACGTCGGTCGATATAAGGAGAGAACCATTGCTCGGGATAATAGGCAAAGGTTTCTTTATATTGCGCGGCCAGTGCTGGATTTTGATAAAGCTCCATTTGCGCCTGACAGACACGCTGTACCAGCTCCTCACGTTTTTTTCCCGTCAGCACATACACTTTCCATGGTTGGGTATTGGTCCCTGAAGGGGCGCGGCTGGCCACAGTCAAAATGTCTTTGAGCATGTCGGTACTGACCGGCGTATCCAGAAAAGCACGAACCGAATGCCGGGAAGTAATGGTTTGATCTACAGCATGAACGAGGTTTTGATCCATTCTAATTTCCAATCTCATATCCTTAATGATAGTGAACTGACTATAAACCAAACAAACCCTGTCGGGCAGGGGGAATTTTAGTTTCACAGTGAATTGTGATGATTAATAAAAATCACATGAATGAGAATGCACTTAGGAGATATAGGAGTTATATAAATAGCTTAAGAAATTTATTGAATGTTTAAACAAAATTGCTTTTAAACATGCAACCGATATTTTAGATGCTGATATCTTGAGCAATTAACATCGATGACTCTAACTATACAGAAAGTTAAGAGCAAAATAGAATGATTAAAATTCAATCTTAAAAATAAAATTAAATATCCATTTTTAGATTCAATTAATATTTTATTTCGATTAAAATTTAGGGGTAGTAAACTATAAAAAATAATAAGTTATACTTATTTTTTATATATTTGCTAACTATAGTTAATAAAAAACAATAAAACTTTATACAAAGAAACAGCATAATGTGCGACTTTTCAGTTGAATACATGCATTTTGAGGAAATAATGAAGATTGCATGGTCAAGCTCTATTTGAAATATCTTATTGCAAATGACTTGATGAACTCAGTAAGGTTAAAAGCACTCATGCAGCAATTCATGCTGGTTGAGAAGTAAAAAATATAGGTTGGATGTTATCGCTATAAGTTGCACGCTGAGATGAATTTACGCATCTGGCGTAGCTTATGCAATCAGCAAAAGGCCGTTTTTCGCTTTTATAAATCTCTCACTGAATATGATCATCACGATGATATTCATAAGTTTGAAACAGATGCGGAATGCTTTGTTGATTCTAAAGGCGATAGATGAATGGAAAAGATGACAATTACATGGGGTTATGTAAGGTTTTCTTCTGTAAAAATGAATCGCAACACGACTTTTAGAATGACAAAAATTCAGAACCATCTTGGACAAAAAAATTATGGATTTTACTTTTAACGCATTTTATACCCTGATCGCTGCAGTAATTGTTCTATTACTGGGCCGGTTTCTGGTGGATAAAATCGATTTTTTAAAACGTTACAACATTCCTGAACCTGTTGCAGGTGGTCTGGTTGCAGCGGTTATCTCTCTGCTGGTTCATTCGTTCTGGGGCTATAGCATTACCACGAGCGCGGAACTGCAAACCAGTTTTATGCTGATTTTCTTTGCGTCAATCGGTCTGAGTGCGAACTTCGCCAAATTACGTGAAGGTGGGATCGGACTGGTGATCTTCCTGGTTGCCATCTCGGCATTTATTGCACTACAAAATGCAGTCGGCATGGGCTTGGCAAGTTTACTGGGTATTGACCCTCTGATCGGTCTAATTGCCGGCTCGATTACGCTGACTGGTGGACATGGAACTGCTGGCGCTTGGGGTGAAATTCTTGAGGTTGAGCACGGTATTCAAGGTGCTTTGGCGCTCGGTATGGCAAGTGCGACCTTTGGTCTGATTATTGGGGGAATTATCGGTGGGCCTTTGGCAAAACTGTTGATTAACCGTCATAATCTTGCTGTGGCCCGTACCGATCAGCAAATCGAAAAACGTGACAACACGCCAATGGACAGCACGACAGATGAATATGTGCAATTTGAATATCCACATCGTGTTCGTCTGATCACCGCCGATAATGCCATTACCACACTTGGTTTGTTTGCAGGCTGTTTGGCATTTGCGGAGCTGATGACTGGCTTCAGTAAAGATACAGTATTTGAACTGCCAACATTTGTATGGGCACTGGCAGGCGGCGTGATTCTGCGTAACGTGCTGGAAGGCATCCTGAAAATCCAGATCTTCGACCGTGCAATTGATGTTTTTGGTAATGCTTCATTGTCGCTTTATCTAGCCATGGCACTACTGTCATTAAAATTATGGCAACTGGCGGATCTGGCAGGACCATTGATGGTGATTCTAGGTGCGCAAACTCTCACGATGGCTTTATATGCAGCATTTGTGACTTTCCGGGTGATGGGTAAAAACTACGATGCCGCAGTATTGGCTGCAGGTCACTGTGGTTTCGGGATGGGTGCAACCCCAACGGCTGTCGCCAATATGCAGGCGATTACCAATATGTATGGCGCTTCGCATAAAGCCTTCCTGATCGTTCCATTATGTGGTGCTTTCTTCGTTGACTTGATTAATGCCACGATCATCCAGATGATCTTGAAATTTTTCGTCTAATTTTAGGCTTGATAATGAGTCATAAGCTCATAAGGATATGACATGAATGATCAGCTAAATGAAACCTTACTGGACTGGGTCAATGCCTTAAATGGTCCACTCTGGGACTTTTTAGTGGTATTCCTGGTCGCAGTCGGTATTTTGTATACGATCATGACCGGTGCCGTACAAATCCGTTTGTTCTGGCACAGTATGAAAGTCATGAAACGTAGTCGTGGCAAGGTCGAAGACGATCATGGTATTACGCCGTTTCAGGCTTTTGTTACAGGTCTGGCTAGCCGGGTTGGTGTGGGTAATGTTGCTGGTGTCGCTATTGCGATTGCTGTCGGTGGTCCGGGTGCAGTGTTCTGGATGTGGTTTACTGCATTTCTGGGAATGAGTTCTGCTTTTGTAGAATCGTCATTAGCACAGTTGTTTAAAGTCCGGGATAACAAGAACCAGCAATTCCGCGGTGGACCAGCGTATTACATTACTCAAGGTCTTAAACAGAAATGGTTGGGAATTGTCTTTGCCATTGCGCTGATTACAACCTACGGTTTTGTGTTTAATGCTGTGCAGGCCAATGCCATTACGGGTGCAACCTCACATGCCTGGGGCTGGAATGAAACCAATCTGATGTTGCCATTAGGCGGCTTCGATCTGGAAATTTCCTGGATTGGTCTGGTCTTGGTCTTGATTACGGCCATGATTATTTTTGGCGGGATCAAGCGGATTGCCAAAGTTGCTGAAGGGGTAGTGCCTTTCATGGCAGTTCTTTACCTGGCTGTTGCTTTATATATCGCCGTCATCAATTACGATATGTTGCCGTCTATTTTCCAGCTGATCTTTAGCAAAGCATTTGAGTTTGAAGCAGCGGCTGGCGGTTTCTTCGGTGCCATGATCTCGATGGCCATGATGATGGGGATTAAGCGCGGTTTATTCTCGAACGAAGCGGGGATGGGTTCAGCACCGAATGCGGCAGCTGCCTCTGACGTGAAACATCCGGTGAATCAGGGTCTGGTTCAAATGCTTGGCGTATTTGTAGATACCTTCGTCGTATGTTCATGTACCGCTATCATTATTTTAGTCTCTGGCCTATATGAAAATGCCGGTTTTGAAGGTGTAACCTTGACCCAGATGGCGCTTGAAAGCCAGATTGGTGCTTGGGGTGATGACTTCCTGGCCTTGATCCTATTCCTGTTCGCCTATTCTTCTATTATTGGTAACTATGCCTATGCAGAAGGAAATATTCAGTTCATCAATAATAACAGTAAGGTCATGTTTACTTTCCGATTGCTGGTATTGTTTATGGTGTATTTCGGCTCGATTGCCAGTGTGCCGTTGATCTGGAATATGGCGGATCTGTTCATGGGTGTCATGGCTAGTATCAACCTGATTGCGATTGTGCTGCTGATGCCATTTATTTTGATGCTGCTCAAGGACTATACCGGTCAGCTGAAACGTGGCATCGAGCAACCAGAGTTTAAACTCGATGATCATCCGAAATTTAAAGATAAAGTTAAATCAGATATCTGGTAAGACTTGAGCAAAAAGCCCCGACTGGTTCGGGGCTTTTTTATGAGCTTAAATTATTAGAATGACACAAAATTAAGATAGCTTTGATATAGGATAAAGCCAGCAATCAGGCTGAACCAGACTGGTAATTTCGAGCGTAACAGTAAAATCATCACGATGACAAAAACCAGATCAGACCAGGAACGAAAATATGCCTGAGAGAGATCAATCAGCAAATATAAAAGCAGTCCGACGACTGCCGCATTAATCCCGCTCACTGCCTGAAAAATAATACCTCGCTGCATTAACCATGACCAATAAGGCAAAGTAGCAAAAATCAGAAAAAATGAAGGCAGGAAAATAGCGCAGGTTGCTAACAGTGCATTAATCCAGGGTGAGCCTGTCCAAGGCAACAGAGCACCGACATAGCTGGCAAAACTAAACAATGGACCCGGCATCAATTGAGCAAATGCATAACCTAGATCGAAAGATTGGGGCGAAAGTAAATTGGTCGTCACAAAGTCCTGATGCAGCAAAGGCAGAATCACATGTCCACCACCAAAAACCAATGAGCCAGTTTGATAAAAATCAGCAAAAAAAGCGAGTTCAGGCCAAGAACCAGATTTGACTAGTATAGGAATCAGGAAAAAGGGCAGTATAAATGCGATGAACCAGTAAGGTGAGTGACGTGGCCGAATATAGCTTGAGTGAATGATAGATGAATTTGAAGCAGGCTTATTTTCCTGAGGAGAATTAGAAAATTTTGCCATTACAAGGCCAAAAACTGCCCCTAAAATAATGACTAATAGCTGATTCAAACTGATACTAATGAAGCTCAGGATCAGGACTGAAATCAAGACCAGTACATACTGCCAGATGCTCTTGCAGAAACTGTTAAGCATTTGCCAGAATGCCCAGACGATTACAGAAAAAACGATCAATTGAATGCTATGAAAGCTGTTTGAGTTTAGAATATGGAAATAGTGCTGACCGAGTACTGCGATCAAGCTCATCAAAAGCGCTGAAGGCAGGGTAAATCCAAGCCAAGCCACGAATGCCCCAGCATAACCCCTCTGCAGATAGCCAATTGAAAGGCCTACCTGACTGCTGCTGGGGCCGGGCAAAAGCTGCGCTAATGCAATCAGCTGGCCATATTGTGTCGTATTTAACCACTGTAACTGGTCGACAAATTTACGGTGAAAAAACACCAGATGCGCTGCCGGTCCACCGAATGCCATACAGCCCAGTTGCAGGAAAGTGAGAAAGATCCGGTACATTGAAGGTGTATTCATACAGTGGCTGAAAATTGAAAGACATTAGTGCAACTGTATGACAGTTTTACGAAATTCTACAGATTATTTAAGCATGTGTTTATACACTATGCTGCTTTAACAAAATGAGGACGTGCTCTGCATGCAGAAATATGTACTGAGTATATTGGCGATGACAATGATAGGCCTGAGTGGCTGCCAAACGACATCCGGTTTAAATCAACCTAACTCTAGTCATATTAAATCTGCCAGTTCAATAGCAGAAGCCCAAGCACGCCCAAACCAGATCAATTTCCACAAGATCAAGCAAACAGAAAACCGTCCGGTGATTGCACTTGTTCTTGGCAGTGGCGGTGCGCGTGGCTATGCGCATATCGGTGCAATTGAAGTGTTGGAGCAGGCAGGCATACAACCTGACTTTATTGTGGGAACCAGTGCCGGCAGTATCGTAGGTTCCATTTATGCCAGTGGTAAACCGGCGATTGAACTGCGTAATATTGCGTTAAGCATGAAAGCGACTGACGTCCGCGACATCAAGCTGGACCCTAAAGGTTTTTTTGATGGCAAAAAAGTCGAAAATTATGTGAATTTGCAAGTGGATCAAACGCCTTTGCAAGCCATGAAAATCCCGATGTTTGTGGTAGCCACAGCCTTGAAAGAGGGCAAGCGGGTAGTCTTCAATTATGGTAATACCGGTCAAGCAGTACGTGCATCCGTTTCTATTCCAAGCATGTTTATTCCGACTGTCATCCAGAAAAAAGAATATGTGGATGGAGGGTTAGTCAGTCCAGTGCCAGTTAAAGTAGCTCGTGAGCTGGGCGCTGATATTGTGATTGCTGTCGATATTTTGGCGCAGCCAATCCATACTGAAACCACTAATGTCTGGGGTCTATTCAACCAGAACATCAATATCATGCAGCAACGTTTAGCTTCTGAGGAACTGCAATATGCCGATGTAGTGATTCAGCCAGACTTACGCGAAAAAGGTCATATTTTTGATGTGCGTGGCAGGGAGCTGACCATGGACGCTGGCATCGAGGCAGCTAAACTCAAGCTACCAGAGATTGCTCAGGCCTATCAGAAGCATAATTACAGTCAGGGTCATCAGATTCCATTGCTCTTGGCTCAGCAACAATAGTTTGCTCTAAGATTTTTAATAAAATATTTATTTTTCATAAAGATGTATAAAAATATTTACCTCTTTTCTCATGTAGATGAAAAGCGGCTCATTTTTGCTCATCGTTTTTAGAGATGAGCTGATGTTTTCTACCTATTGAAAGTCACTTAAAGCCCGAGTTTCAATTGGAAATAAATATTTGAATTATAAAAATATAGTGATTTTATAAATATATTTTAAGGCTATTTTTTTGATTTTAACAAAATTATTCACAGACTTAAGTTAAACAACTGTTCAAAAGCTTAGAAGATCATGACAGAATAAAAATTGATAGATTAATAAATGTAAAAGCCATATGAATCACATCGAAATTGGCCAGCAAGTCACATTAGCTCAGTTTGAAAATACAATTTTTACTGTAACTAAAGTTCATCCCGATGGTTCTTTTACCGTTGAAACTATATTGCATGGCCAGCAGACTTTAAGTTATGAAAATGTGGCGCGAGAAATGTTGAGACAGGTGCCTGCTTAATTCGAGATTATTTTTTGTTAATGCATGCAGTTCTCTTAAATCGAGTTCTGCATGCTTAATAAATAATCTCTTAATTGCAGTGCATTGATTCAAGAAAATAATTTACTAGATAAATTCCTGTTTATTTTATAGTTACTGAAAATAACTTTCTGATGATTTTTATGGATCTTCAGAGGAATATCTTTTTTTTTGTATGGAGAAAAATTTCATATCAAGAATTATGATGTTTATTTGCCGAATTGAACATTTTATTTAGACCAAAAACGCTATAATAATGGTCTATATCATTGTCATTCAAAGAGTTCAGAGAAAACGATGGCCCCTTTAGATCAAATTGCAACAGCATCGGATGACCAGTCAGAGTTAACGATGTCGGTCCTTATGACGCCAGATATGGCGAACTTTTCAGGAAATGTACATGGTGGAACAATTCTGAAATTATTGGATCAGGTTGCTTATGCTTGTGCGAGTCGCTATTCGGGTAGTTATGTCGTAACCTTGTCTGTAGACAAAGTAAATTTCAAAGAACCAATTCATGTCGGTGAGCTGGTGACTTTCCTGGCAAGTGTGAACCATGTAGGTCGTACTTCAATGGAAATCGGTATTCGTGTAGAAGCACAAAATATTCAGAAACGTACTGTACGCCATACCAATAGTTGCTACTTCACGATGGTCGCTGTTGATGAAAATGGTAAGCCTAAACAGATTCCACCGCTGAATCTGGACAATGACTGGAAACGTTGCCGTTTTGAAGCGGCTGAACAACGTAAAGTTGCCCGTCTGCAGGAAAACCATCATCCTTCATGCAGCATCTATAAAAAATCAGCGCATAGTTAAGTACTAAACTTAATTCGTTTATTAAAGAGGCCTTCAATGTGAGGCCTTTTTTTTGCCTAAAAAATCATTCAACTTTGGTTTAAGCTTCTTTTTTAATCCAATATGAAACGATACGTATCGTTTCGTTTTTTGGTTTTAAGCATGAGTGAAGAAGAAAAATGTTCACGGCGTCAGCACAGTATTCTGCAAGCAGTTTCGGATGCACTAGCAGAAGGTGAATATCATCAGCTAACAATAGAAGATGTGGCTGCACGGGCAGGGGTTGGCAAATCTACGATTTACCGCTGGTGGAAACATAAATCTGAACTGGTACTGGATGCTTTCAAGCAGCGTACAGCAGGGGTATTTGAACTGGATGCTTCACAGAGCCTGCGTAGTAATCTGGTTCAACAGCTAACTTTGCTAGTTCAAGCGCTTAATCATCCGGTAGGCCGTGCTTTGCTGGTCGTTATGGCCAATCATCGGGAGCTGGCTGCAGACTTTTTTCAGCAATATCTATTACCACGACGAAAACAAACCCATCAATTGATTCAACAGGCCATTCAACGTGGAGAATTACGTGCGGATTATCCTTTTGATCTGATGCTGGACACTTTATATGGGCCGATTCATTACCAGATCATTTTCTTCAACCGCATGCCGGATGATCAATATATCCAGAATCTGGTAGATATGGCCTTAAGCCCAGCTTTGATTTCTCCCTGAGTTTAGTCAATTCTTAAATTTATTTTAAAAGTTGCGTGTTATGTCTGCTAGTCCTGAGCGCTTATGGAATCGCTCCTTTGTTCTGTGTTTATTGAACAATCTGTTCCTGTTTATCTATTACTTTGCCTTACTGACCATTCTGCCAGTTTATATCATGAAAGATCTGGGCGGATCAGTCAAAGAAGCAGGTTTGGCTTTGACCCTGTTCTTAGTGTCATCAATTGCCGTTCGACCTTTTTCAGGCATGAGCATTGAGAAACTCGGCAAGAAATTGGCAATGCGCGGAGCCGGAGTTATTTTTGCCTTGTTTGCCTTTAGTTATCTGCTAGTCGACAGCATGTGGTCATTATTGGCAGTACGTTTCTTACATGGGATCTGGTTCAGCATCCTAACGACGGTCACCGTCCCTGTCGCGAATGAGTTTATTCCGGAATCTCGTAAGGGTGAGGGCATGGGGGTTGGCTGGAGTCTGGTACCCGCTTATGTGATTCCTTTACTCGGCGATAATATTGTGGTGAAGAAAACGCTGGAACCTTTACCGATGATTACTCTCTATGTCAGTTACCCTAAAAATAACCAGCATCCTGCGATTGAGCTGATTCTGAAAGTGCTCAAAGAAAAGTTTTGTGTAGACCTTTTTAAGTAAATTATTGATCTTCCATAAATGAAATGTGCTACAGAAATGATCTGTAGCACATGCTTTTTAATCGCAGAGGAAAATCGCTTTATACTAAAATTCAAAAAATAAGAAATCGGTTGAAGCAGAATGATGAAGCTCTGTAACAACCCTCGGTCACGCGGCATGACCTTGCTGCCCATCCTTAAAGAACTACAGATCGAAGACCAGCTTGAGCAGGTGGAAGTTCCCTATAAAGATATGCATCAACCTGAATATCTTCAGATCAATCCGATGGGCAAAGTCCCGTGTCTGGTTGATCAAGGCATCGTGATCTCAGAAATGGCCGCTATCATTATCTATCTGGCAGATAAATATCAGGACAAAGGGTTGGCGCCCGCTTTAGATGATCCCAAACGTGGTGCTTATTTAAAATGGATTTTCTTCTGTCATGGGCCACTGACTGAATATATCGATGTAAAAAATTTACAAGTATCTCAAGAACAGATTGAAAAGGTTCGAACCAGTTTAAGTTTTGGTAACGAAGCCGCGGTATTTGATTTTCTTAATCAGGGCTTGTCGCAGGCCAAGCCTTATCTTTTAGGTGAAAAAGTTTCTGCTGCAGATCTATATGTAGCCTATTGTCTGATCTTCGCAATTAGTACCGAAATTTTACCGCCTTTAGAAGAATTCAAACCTTTTCTCCAGCAGATGGCACGTCTTGGTTCTCTCAAAGATATTTCATGGTTTGAGCAATAATGGACTTAGCTTTTATGTTCATCTATAAATAGGAAACCACGCCGTAGCGTGGTTTTTTAAGTCAGGTCAATTATTATTTAACATGGAGCTTGTTGAACAGCGCCTTGCTTGTGCTTTCCATAGATTGAGGAATGGCAAGAGCTGCTACGAAGCGGTCTGGACGCAGGATGACGATAGAATCTTGGGTCTTGCCAAACCATGTACGGATTCAGTGCCGATATCACCAATGGTAATAACATCTTCATATTGCTTACGCTGTTGATTAGACAGCTGAACCGCAGGAATGACCTGAATGAACTTCACGCCAAGTTTTTTCCATTGCTGCATTGATTCCTTGCTTAAGCCCCATTTCGGATCTACACCCCAGGCAATGATGGCAAAGTCATTACCAATGACTTCATCCAGTAATGCTGTTTCACCAGATTCCAGTTTGACCTGTGGCTGAATGAACATTTTGCCAACTGGAGAGTCTTTGTGAGTATTTGCCAGTAACGCACCATCATGATATTTCGGCATTGGTTTAAAGCGCATTTCCAGCAGGTACTGTTTGATTGGCTTAATATAGTTCAATGCATAGGCAATACCGTCACGCACAAAACCTTGCCATTTTTTCGGTGGCGCAAGCACGTGCCCTGCCATGACTGAAAGATCGATCATCGCTTTGGCATGGTCTTTACGTTCTACCTGGTAAGAGTCCAGCAAGTCTGGACCTGCTTTGCCTTGTACCACTAGTGCTACTTTCCAGGCCAGGTTAAAGGCATCACGCATACCGCTGTTATAACCTTGACCTTGCCATACAGGCATGATGTGCGCAGCATCACCGGCAAGCAGAATACGGTCGGCACGGAATTTGTCCGCAATACGTGCATTGTGGTTATACACACGTTGACGAATCACTTCAATACCGCTGGTATTTGGTAAAACTTTAGACAACAGTTTGGCAATATTTTACGGTTTGCTGAGTTCTTCCTGAGTTTCGCCTGACATGACCATGAATTCGAAGCGGCGAATGCCATGCGACAAGGCAGCCGATACGTAAGGACGTACGGGGTCACAGCATAGATAAATATGTGGGGTTGCCAATGGGTCATTATCGATATCAATCACGATCCACTGGTTCGGTGCAGTTTCACCTTCAAATGGAATATTGAGGGTACGACGTACATAAGAGTTACCACCATCACAAGCAATCAGGTATTGCGCACGAATAGTTTCTAAGCTGTCATTTTTAGTCTGAACATTTAAAGTTACACCCTCAGCATCCTGGCTGAAATGTGTCAGGTGACGGGAGAAAAGTACTTCAGTTTTTTATATTGTTTGAGGCCTTGCAGCAGAACATTATCTATTTGAGGTTGAATGAAAGCATTACGGCGGGAGAAACCAAATTCACGAGTCAGTGGCTGAATGTCTGCGAAGCAACGGCCTTTGGGTGTCAGGAAGCGCATGGCATGGTTAGGGGTAGTATGCGGCAAGACCTGATCAACCAGTCCCAAAGATTGAATGGTACGCAAGGATTCATCATCAATGCCGATGGCACGCGGATAATCGATCAGGCTATCCAGCTGTTCAACCACAGTGACTTGAACACCCTGTTTGCTCAGGTAGTTCAATCGTTAAGCCTACTGGGCCAGCCCCCAAAATCGCCACTTCAGTGGTGTAATTTGTATTGCTCATCGCGAATGTCCATTCAATCAATTCAGGATTGAGACTATTAAGGAACAATCAATAGCGCTAAACAAGCTAGTCCATAGTAGGTTATGTCTATCAAAAAGATTTGGTTGAAAAGATTTTAATTTTAATAAATTATTGATAATAAATAATAATATTTAAATTTATTCATAAGATGAATGAATCCTATGATTATTTCTAGCTATAGTGAATAGCCTATAACGTATAAAAAAGCTGAATCACGCAGTTGCATGATTCAGCCTCGGTCTATATCCCGCAGCATAGGTCGAACCTACTGGAGATTTACTGCACAAGATGTTGCTTTAAACCTGATTAACGAGTCGATGTCGACTTAGTCGTTTTTTTACCATCTTTGTCTTCTGTAGCAGCTTCAGACGCAGCAGGCTGGTCAGCAGGTCCAGCCGTGGTTACATTCGGATTTGGGTTATTCGTTGCAGGAAGTTCCTGAGTTGTTACAGTGACTTTCTGTTCCTCAGTGGTCTTCGTGTCAGTGGTATTGTTTGCTGCAAAACTGGTAGCTGCGGCTGCAGTAAGCGTTGTTGCAAGTAAGATTTGTGCATATTTCATGTTGAGCATCCTTTTTATTACATTTATAAACTGCCGAATGACCATCACATCAATCCGGCAGGAATTCATCCTAAGCATGAAAATTTTACGGAGCAAAGTAATTAACAAAAGCCGCACGAAGCTGTTAACCAAGCAAATACAATCACTGGAAATTTGTTTTCTTCTGTTAAATGTATAGGAAATTTTTAGCTGGAAATGTGTGTAAATATTTCAAATATAGCGTTTAAGTGAACCATTTAACGGCTAAAAAGTACTTACTACAAACTGTTATTTTTATTTGCACTGAGATAAATAGGATTTACTCATCCAAAAAATGAACACTTTTGCAAGAGTCCAGTGCTCTATAATAGTCAGGTTTACTACTTCTAATTCTATCTTTGAGAATCAATTTTGAAAGTTCTTGCCGCTCAGCAGCCTATTCCTGTACACATCATTTCCGGATTTTTAGGTGCCGGTAAAACCACTTTATTAAAATATTTACTGAGCCAGAAACCGGAGCAGGAAGTCTGGGCTGTGCTGATGAATGAATTTGGTCAGATTGGCGTCGACCAGCAATTACTGCCTCAGGATCAGGGCTATGCAGTGAAAGAATTGCTGGGTGGCTGTTTATGTTGTAGCAGTCAGTTGCCGATGCAGATTGCTTTATCCCGGCTATTGTCAGAAACCAAACCGGACCGGCTATTTATTGAACCTACAGGACTCGGACATCCCGGACAACTGCTGGAACAGCTCACTGAACCACATTGGCAGAGTCATTTAAAGATGCAATCTTTGGTTACCGTGGTGGATGGCTCACGTTTACATGATCGGGACTGGACGCATCAGAACCTGTATGCGGATCAGCTGAAAGTTGCCAATATTGTGGTCATTTCCCATGCTGATTTGATGACTGAAACTGATCATGCTGCTTTAACTGAACTCAAGTCTGAGTATCAGCCCTATGCTCAGCACTGGCTGATGATAGAAAACGGACAGCTGGATATTGAGCAAATCAAACAGGATTATCAGGGTACTCCTCGGCAGATCCAGCCACTGCTCAAGCAACAGCGCCAAATATCTGGAGAGATGCCGGCTGTCGTACATCAGTTGCCTTATCATTATGTTGAAAGTGCACAAGGCTGTCAGGTGGCAGGTTGGAAATTGCCGAAACGCTGGCAGTTTGATTTTTATAATCTGCTGGATTTGCTTTGTGAGCAGCAGGACTGGCTACGTATCAAAGGGATTTTCAATACCAATCAGGGCTGGAAAAGCTTTAATTTCAATCCTGAACAGTTTAATTATCAGTCTGCTGAAGAAGGCATTGATAACCGGGTAGAAGTGATTTACCAGACTTCACGTGACTGGCTAGAATTTGAAACCGCCTTGATGCAATGCCGGATTGATCAGGAAAAATAGCTTCGAATCTGCGTGTAGAAAATAGCTGGATAAGACGAAATCTGTCCAGCAAAAAATCAATAAATCTTATATGCTAGGCGCCAAATTTGAGGATTGTGTTATGGCGTTAAAAGCGACAATTTATAAGGCAGATTTGAATGTTGCCGATATGGATACCCATCGTTATGAAGACTATCAGTTGACGATGGCGCTGCATCCTTCGGAAACCATTGAACGTCTGATGGTACGTATTCTGGCTTATGCACGTTTTGCTGGCGAGACGCTTGAATTTACCAAAGACCTGTTTGAGACTGATGAGCCAGCGTTGTGGGAAAAAGACCTGACTGGCCAATTATTGAAATGGATCGAAGTAGGTTGTCCTGACGAAGATAAAGTCAAGAAAGCCAGTGCGCGTTGCAAGCAGGTCGCAGTAGTTGCTTATGGTTCTTCAGTTGATGAATGGTATAAACGTAATTCCAAATTGAAAACTTTATCAAATGTTGAGGTCTGGAAAATTTCAACCGCCAGCACTGAAGCGGTACAACAGTTATGCGAACGTACCATGCAGCTGCAACTAAATATCATGGATGGTGAATGGACCCTAATCGGTGATCACGCCCAAGCTGTAATTGAATGGGAACAGTTACAATAACAACTCACAAGGATGCAAGTTTCGACTTGTGTCCTCGCCCCAATATTTCGTATATCTGGAGAGAATAATAAGTTCCAGGGACGAAGCATGTATCATGAACTTTATGATTTGCTGTTAGCAGTCGTGATTGGTGCGGTTATTGGAGCGGAACGGGAATATCATAGTAAATCTGCCGGACTGCGCACCATGATCATGGTCAGTCTGAGTTCTTGTCTATTTACTATTATTTCCTTAAAAATCGGCGTCGCCAACCCCGACCGTCTGGCAGCCAATGTCTTAACTGGCCTGGGTTTTCTGGGAGCCGGAGTGATTTTAAAAGATGATAACCGGATTTCTGGGATTACCACTGCAACCACAATCTGGATGACAGCTGCACTGGGCATGGCAGTTGGTGCTGGCTATGAGCTGTTAAGTATTTGGGCGACCTTTATTGTCATGACGGTGCTGGTTTTGCTGATGTATGTACAACGCGGCATTGAATCTCTGAATCAGGAACGTAACTACGAAATTGTCTGTCCTTTTGAACAGCATGAACCAGATCATTATGAAAAACTGTTTAAACAATACAAATTAAAAGTCATCCATTCCAGCCAGCAAAAAATCGACCGGCGGATCACAGGCCGCTGGATCCTGATGGGTTCGGCTAAAAATCACCAGAAATTAACCCAGTATTTATTACAGGATAAGAAGGTTCAGGAACTCAGCTTTTGATCCATTGCAGTTAAAGTCTGAGGAATTTGGCTCAATCGTGTTTATACTAGGGCTATTTGCAAAATGAAGGATATTGACGATGACCAAAGAACTAGAAATTATTGACCTGGTGGTGGGTGAAGGTAAAGAAGCGGTAAAAGGTGCACTGATTACCACGCATTACACTGGCTGGCTGGAAGATGGAACCAAGTTTGATTCATCGCTGGATCGTGGTAATTATTTTGAGACGGTCATCGGCACTGGTCGTGTGATTAAAGGCTGGGATCAAGGTATCATCGGCATGAAAGTGGGGGGCAAACGTAAGCTGATCGTACCTGCTCATCTGGCTTATGGTGAACGTAAAATGGGGAACATTATCCCGGCAAATTCCAACCTGATTTTTGAAATCGAACTGTACGACGTTAAAACACGTGACTGATATTATGTGACTTTCTGAACAGTACAATATGTCAGGAATTCAGCAGCAGGATAGCTCGTCGGTTATCCTGCTTTTTTATATGAAAAATCATTGGCAATATCCAACATTCCACGTACATTAGAATTAATAACAGTAGCTACAGGATGGCCTTTTTGCTCAGGTTTAGGGGGATTATGCTGATATTGGCATCGTGGTTGATGCTGATATTTTTGATGGGGACTACACGGATCGTGTGGGCTCAATATGATGCTGCTCCAGAATCTTATTTCCTAGCTCATCAGAATGAGGTCACCGAACTAAAATTTGATGAAGATAGTACCACCTTGTTGCAAGGCAAATGGCAGTTCTATCCACGTCAGTTCATTGAGCAACCAGATCCTGAACTCGAATCACAAGTAGTTGAACTCCCAGCTTCATTCAAGAGTCTCACCGGAACCAATGCCACTTATGGCACTTTTATTAGCCATTTTAAAATTCCCAAAAAATTTATCGGACAACGTTTAGCGATTCAGATTCCGAGTCAGTATGGTGCTTATAGCATTTATTTAAATGGGGATATCTTGCTGCGTCTTGGTAAAATCAGTAAAACCCCGACAGGGCAGGTGACTGAAAAGGCACCTAAGATCGCATCTTTTGTGCCACAGAATGAATATTTTACCTTAAGTATTCAGGTTTCCAACTATACTAATTTACATGGCGGATTAGAAAAGCCTCTGAAAATTGGCCCCTCTGCGACCATTAACCGACAGTTTATGTTGCAAATGCTGAGTATTGCTTTGGTCTGTGGCACAGTGCTGGGTGTAGGACTATTTACCATTTTATTTTCCCTGTTTCGCGGATCTGTGGAGCGAAATAGCCGCAGTGTATTTATTTTTGGCTTATTTATTATTTTTTTGGCACTGCATAATCTGTTTTCTGCGCCACATCCATACGCCATTGTAAGTAAAATCAGTTGGTTATGGGGCGCTCGTCTAGAATATCTGTTCACTTTTCTGGCAATCTTATTCTTCCTGAGCTACATGTACCTGTTTAAGCCACGTTATATCCGACGTTCAATTTATTACGTAGGTGCGGGATTACTAATTTTTAATATCGCAGTAACCTTGTTTAGCACACCAGAAGTTTTTGAGCGTCTGGCTTTGTATAGCGTTATCTATGGTCTGGTGATACTGGGTAATTTTATTTACGGGTTTTATGTGACACTTTCTCAAGGAGATGAATATTCGTTCACTAACCTGTTTGCCATCATCTTTTTGTGTGTGACCTTTCTTAATGATTATCTGGTATTACTGAATGTAATTGAGAGCGTGCATCTGTCATTTATTTCGACCAGCCTGTATGTCTTGATCATTATGTTTCAACAATCTCGTAATTATGCCCATCAAACCTACTATACCGAGCGACTGAATAATAAATTAATGATCTTGAACAGTTCACTGGATCAGAAAGTCAAAGCACGTACAGAGCAATTACGTGAACTGAATGCCAAACTCGAACATCAGGTGAATATTGATGCTTTGACGGGTGCCTTTAACCGTCGTGCTTTAAATGACCAAATCCAGCAGCAGTTTTTATACTGTCAGAAACATCCACACAGTACACTGATTTTTGCCATGCTCGATGTCGACTATTTTAAAAACTACAATGACTATTATGGGCACTTAAAAGGAGATGAAATTTTACAGAATCTGGTCAAGGTCATTCAAACGGTACTCCCCGAATCCGCGTATTTAGCTCGTTATGGTGGAGAAGAATTTGCGATTCTACTCACTGATGTACCTGTTCAGGCAGCCTTAGAGTTTCTGGAAAAAGTCTTGCACAAGATTCGCGAACAGCAATTTGAACACTTAAATCGAACAGATGATAAATCTTATGTCACGGTCAGCATGGGTATTTCCTGGATGGATCAAACACATCCCTATCCAGATATTCATGCACTGATGAAAGCGGCAGATGTGCAGTTATACGCGGCTAAGCAGGCAGGGCGAGATCAACTTAAAATGGCATGAAAAATTTTTAATTTTAAAAAGCGTATTTATATAAATGATAATTTTCTTCATTTTCCGATTGATGATTCGGTGAGAAAAATCCATTTTTTTGATAATAACTTAAAGCTGTTTGAGTCGATTGGACTTTAATTTTATGGATATTTTTACGCACTAAGGAGTTGTGCATCTGATCAAAAAGCTGGGTGCCAAACCCGAGTCGCTGGAAACGGGCAGCCACATAGTGCATCAGGATTTCTCCAGTGTCACTGACCAGCAAAAAGCCGACAATCTGATCATTTAAAATATACACCCAGCAGTCGTTATAAAGCATTTCCACAATCAGCTGGGCGTGATTAAACTGCTCCAGCCAGCGCTGGATCACGCTGTCTTCACGTTGATGATCCAAAATACAGGATTGAATACTGTCGTGGATGACCTGGATTATTTGAGGTATATCTTGAATCTTCCCTTCACGAATCATAATTTTATTCATTTACTCGACCATAAAGAGGGACCTTTTATTTGAAGGAAAATGCTCAAAAAAACAAATACCAATCGTGTAGCTTTTTGAGTGCATTTGCTAAAGAATCCAGAGTTGATGATCGATTCTGTAGTGATTTGTCTGATTTATTTATCCTGATCAATATTGGCTTTCTGGATTCATTCTAATTTTTAACAAGATTTTAGATCCTTATTTCAAATTGAATACTGGGAAATAAGGCTCAACCGAAGAAAAAAATCCAAGAAGATCTAAAAAAATCCTCAAGTTTACTGTACAAAAAATAGACTTGTGTTAAGTTGGAAGAAGATCGCCAAATCAAGAATTGGCAGACCGTGATAAAAATAAAATTAACTACACGAGATGATCAATGATTCTTAAGTTCCTGATTTTTTCATGTCTAGCCCTGATACTGTATGCGACCTGGTTTATCGGCATGAAAATCTATAAAACCCAGCAGTATGTAAAGAGTAAACGTGTCGAAAAAGAGGATCCGATTTCCAGCAGTACTGAAGAGAGTCAACCTGAGTCTCAGGAAACATTGCATGTGGTCGATGCCTATGAGCTGGAACTGTTTGATGATGTAGCGCAATTATTTTTCCAACATCAGGTTCAGATTCAGGATCGCAATGAAGCAGAGCAATTACAGCAGGAACTGCTCCGTAAGATGCCGATGCATACCGGTACACAAATCCGTCAGATGGATTTAGGCGAATGGTCAATTTTCTGGAATTTTTATGACCAGTCACTGGAATATTATGTCGGCCGTTATGGGGTATTTTATGCCCATGTCGACCGTTTCGGCGAGGAACACCGTCAGGAAATCAGAACCGATATTCAACAGGCATATTATGCTTAAGCAGCTAAATGCTTAAATACTCTAGAGACTAAAATCAAGCTGCATTTTTGAGTTGATGTAATTCACTGAACTTAGCGAGCACTTCATCCCAGAGCTGTTCTGCGCCCTGACGGAAATAACCCATATGTCCAATGTGTTTGAGTCCATAATCGGTCGCCTGAATATCAATATAATGCAACGAGGCCTGACGGTAATGTTGTATAAAGGCTTGTCTGGATTTAGGTAAGGCCCAGGCATCATCGAGTGCGGCTACGGCATAAATAGGTGTTTTTACCGCGGCATAATGGGCATGTAGGTCTTTCAGTTCAGGATCGGCAAAGAAATAGGTCGGATTTTTACACCATTTGCGCCACTGACGATAAACATCACGCGGCAAGTCAGCGCCCATATTTAAACGACTCCATGGCAAATAGCCTGTCACCGCTACCATCGGTGGAAAAACAATATTCCAGATTACCTGAACCTTGATTCTTTCAGTTAAAAGCATATAACCATGCCAGCCAGCACCGGTGCCAAAGCAGTACATTGCTTCAATGCGATCATGATATTTACTTAATCCCAAAGCCTGCCCGCCATAGGAGTGGCCAATCATATAAATATCCAGACCGGTTCGGCTGAGATAATCAATCGCAGCGCTGAGATCATATTTTCCCCAGTCTAAATAGGACATTTTAAAATTCTTTAAACGTTTGGGTGCAGAATCAGCCACCCCACGATAATCAAAAGTCAGTACCTGAAAACCTGCTCGTGCTGCATAATCGGCAAAGCGCCGGTAAAAAGCTTGGGGGACACCCGTTGCGCAGGCGATGACAATATTGGCTTTGGCATATTCACTGCGGTAAAGCTTGCCGGTTAAGGTATAGCCATCTTCTGCCAGAAACTGCACGGTTTCGACCTGAATTTTTCCTTGTTGCATGCTGGATATCCTTATACGTGGATTGAATCAGGGGAGGTGAATCTATATTATTTTTAATCTGATCTAAGCCATGATGTCAAAACTCACGAGTCGTAAATGACATCAATGCTTAATATGGCATGCAATCGCCTCATACAAAAGGAAGGGCTGCCTCATGCTGATTGATTTTCATCAGGCACAATTACAGAAATTTATGGCTCTGGCGACTCAGGTTGAAGCCGAACCGGAACACTATTTACAGTTTGATTCTGTTTCTGATTTTTATAAGGCCAGCTGGTTAAAGAAATTTCCTGCGGGCACGGTCTGGTATGCTTCAGGTCTGGATGATGGTGCAGAAGAATTTCATGCGGTCATTGAGTATCGTGAAGTTCAGCTTTTACTCAGCTGCGGACCCTGTATATCTGCAAAAATTGCCTGGAAACATTGACCTCAACGCCAATTTTTCTCAATAAAAAAATAATGACAGCCGATGTAAAATTGACTTAAATAGCTTATCTTCTCTGTCAGATGATTCATTTGACTTAATTTGAGTCCATAACCCCCTAATAAAAATAAGGAAAATAGATATGGCCCACCAGTTTACCGTAAATGCAATTATTCGCGGTGTTTCGATTGATGAGTTTAAACGTCTGGCAAATGACATCAGTTTGCATGAAGCGGTTTGTCATCGAATCCCTGCTCAAAATATGGAAATTCTGGTTTCAGAAAAGCAAGGACATCTGTATACCCTGAAACGTGCCTACAATCTGGATGTCAAAATCCCGGATATTGCAAGAAAACTGCTGAAAGATGCGTTTCGCTTGCAGCGTACCGATGTTAGCAATCTAGAAGAAATGACTTCAGTCGTGGAACTAGGTGCCAATCTGCCGATTGAAGCTAAATGTCAGCGTGCCGTTACAGGTGATGAACAGCAGATCCAGTTCCAGTTGAACTGGACGGTGAATGTGAAAGTGCCTTTGGTCGGTGGCATGCTGGAAAAACATGCCGAAGGTGAAATCCGTAAATTCAGTGAGATCGAGATCAGCATTGTAGAAGATGAGCTACGCAAGAATCTGAAAGCTTAAGCTCGTATTTTCACGCTTAGAAAAAGAGCCTGTGAGTCAGGCTCTTTTTTATTTTAGGCTGTTTTTTTCAAATTTGCTGCGGTAAAGCAGGGCAGTGAATAGGGTCACTAGACACACAGTCCAGATATAGTACAGGGCACCAATATTGCTATATAGGCTCAACCATTGCACCAGTGGCAAGGTGATTCCACCTGCAATCGCATAGGCCAGATTATAGGAAAATGAAATTCCGCTGAAACGGATTTGTGCCGGGAACATTTTCACCATGCTATAAGACACCATGCCCACGGTTCCTGAGCTTAGACCGAGCAACATGTAAAGCATGAACACCGTTGACGCTTCAACATGACCCAGACTGTGATAAAAAATCCCAGCCATTGCCGCGACAAAAATAGAGCCAAGTAAAATGACCTTGCCTGCACCGAAACGGTCAGCCAGTACACCAGCGATAATGCAGCCGAGCATTTGCATTAGGATTGCAGCACTTTGCATCTTGAATGCATCAGCACGTTCGAAGCCAAAACTGGCCACCAGTAAATTTGGCATCGCCAGAATCAAGACCACCACACAGCCGGTCAGGAACCAGGTAAATAACATCCCGATGCCTACAGCAGTTTTGTGGCTTAACAGCACTTGCTTGACCGGTAATTCTTTCGCCAGTTCTTTTTTCGCCTGCATGGCTTTAAAAACTGGAGTTTCTTTCAAATAACTGCGCAGGTAAAGAGCGATAAAACCGAAAATTCCACCCAGAATGAAGGGAACGCGCCAAGCCCAGTCTTTGATTTCCGCTTCAGTGAACTGTAAGGAAATAAACAGTGACATTAGGGCACCGAGTAGAATTCCGAGTTATAGGCCAGCGGTCAGCAAACCATTGGCAATCCCAATTCGGCCTTCAGGCACATGCTCAGACACAAAGGTCCAGGCAGCCGGAATTTCACCACCAATCGCAATACCTTGAACAACACGCATCAATAGCAGCAGTAATGGTGCAGCATAACCAATACTTTCAAAGGTTGGCATGATCCCAATCATGAGGGTCGGTAGCGCCATCAGCAAGATGGATAAACTGAATAGTCTTTTACGACCGATCAGATCCCCAAAATGCGCCATCACCACACCGCCGAGTGGGCGAAAGAAATAGCCTGCAGCAAAGATGCCATAGGTATTCAGCATGGCCCAGAACGGACTTAGGGTACTTGGAAAGAACAGTTCAGAGATCAATTTGGCGTAGAACACATAAATGACAAAATCATAGAATTCCAGTGCGCCACCTAGGGACGATAGTCCGAGGGTGCGTTTATCAGCAGGGCTCAGATAGGGTTGTGCATTCATGTGCTCGTTCCATTATTTAATATCCATGACTTGATTGCTGATTTTAAAGAAGGGTTATTTTCTTGAATAATCAATCTTTCTTTGTTTAATCTAAACTAAAATTTATTAAAATTTAAATGAATAAAATTATTTGGAATGTTTTGATTAATTATCTTCCTTTCAGGTGAAATTTTTAAGGCAAAATAAGCTGGAGTCCGAAACATTACTGAAAATACAGCTTATCTTTTTTAAACGTATTTATTCATTTTAGTATGATATTCATTCTGTAACTTTCCCTCTAAGATAGAGTTGGATGAAAAAATTACAGGATAGCGCGATGACAAATACCTTGGCGGTGGCACAGCAAGGTGAGGCCATTTTAACCCTAATTGCCAGTCCGGTCACACAGGCTGAATTTGACAGTGACTGGTTGCGGCAATTTAACAGCGCCTTGATGGAGACTATGCAACACCGTCAGGGCGTGGGCATTGCAGCACCGCAGGTTTATGTCTCTAAACGCATTATTATTGTCGCATCACGGCCCAATTTACGTTATCCGGATGCGCCATATATGGAAGCCGTGACCATGATCAATCCGGAGATTATCAGTGCTTCAGCTACGCAAGTATTGGGTGAGGAAGGCTGTTTAAGTGTGCCCGAGCAAAGGGGGAGGGTAGCTCGAGCAGAAGAGGTTGAGGTGCGTTATTTTACCTTAGAGGGAAATGAAGTGGTTCAGTCGTTTAAAGACTTTCCGGCACGAATTGTACAGCACGAAATTGACCACTTGAATGGAATTTTATTTGTAGAAAAGCTTTCAGAAGCATAATTACTTGGCCTGAATTGCGGTGCCATAAGCGAAGACTTCAACCATACCGCCTTGCATGCCAAGTTCGGTAGTACTGAGTCGAATTCCCATAATCTGGTCAGCGCCTATTTTCTCTGCTTCCAATTTTAATCGTACTATAGCTTCACGTCGTGCCCGTTCAACGACACTCTCATAACTGGTCAAACGACCACCTAGCATGTTTTGCACATTAGCAATCGCATATTTAAAGTAATCATGTGAAATCACCACATTGCTGCTGATCATATGGCCGGGGAATGTAGATTCGATGAAACGGCTATTATTGACCCGGATATAAGCCAAACGCTGTTCCTGTTCATCCAGATATTGCAGATGCTTGCGCTCGTTAAAGCGACCAAAACCGAAACCCACGCTGAACAGAATG
This sequence comes from Acinetobacter sp. UBA5984, assembly GCF_002429925.1. Classification (NCBI taxonomy): domain Bacteria; kingdom Pseudomonadati; phylum Pseudomonadota; class Gammaproteobacteria; order Moraxellales; family Moraxellaceae; genus Acinetobacter; species Acinetobacter sp. UBA5984. The sequence continues at coordinate 34,662 of NZ_DJBE01000005.1, read as the reverse complement.
GCAAAAATGACAATCTGTATAATCAATCCGTCCATGCATTAGTTCGCCTGTGGAAATGGATCAGGCAGTTTAGGTATGACCGGATCAACGATGACTGCAGTGCCATACACAAACAGTTCAGAAGCACCTTGGGCAATATTTGAGGTAGAAAAACGAATACCCACAATCGCATTGGCACCCATACTGCGGGCTTTTTCAATCATCCGGTTCATAGCTTCCTGACGGGATTCTTCCAGTAATTCGGTATAAGCGGTCAACTCACCACCGACAATATTTTTTAGACCGGCCAGAAAATCACGTCCAACATGCTTACTGCGCACAGTACTGCCATAGACCACATCGATTTGCTGGCGAATAGTATGTCCCGGTACAGATTCCAGATTGCTCAATAACATGCAGATATCTTCTTAATCAGTCATATAATCATGAAGATAGAAAATCTCCTTTAAAAAAGCAATAAAAAAGCCCACCGAAGTGAGCTTTTCTGAAAAGGAGTTAGGCTTATTTTGTCTCTTTCGCACGACGCTGTTCGGTCACAGACGGGCGATACGGTACAGTGTCTGAGGTATTAACTTTCAAACCACCACCAAGACTCTTGTACAGTTCAACCTGGCTGTTCAGATTCGCCTGTTCAAGTAATAACAAACCTTGTTCTGCTGCATATGAAGCACGTTGTGCATCCAGTACAGTCAGATAACTGTCAATACCGGCACGGAAACGTGCCAGAGACAGACGGTAAGTGGTATTAGTTGCATCGACCAGACGGCGTTGAGCAGCAATACGGTCACCAATATTCTGACGTACCGCTAGGGCATCATTCACTTCACGGAATGCAGTCTGAATTGATTTTTCGTAATCTGACAGCGCAATTTGTTGATCTGTTTCGGAAATACGGATATTCGCCTGACGTGTACCCCAATCGAAGATTGGAATATCCAGACTTGGGCCTACAGACCACGCAAAACTGCCAGACTTGAACAGATCACCCAGATCCGCAGATGCAAAACCTGCCGAACCCGTCAGACTGATCGTTGGATACAGACGCGCACGGGCAGCACCAATATTGGCACCTGCCGCAGACAGACGATATTCAGCTGCACGTACATCCGGACGGTTAATCAGCAGATCACTTGGTAAGCCTGCACCTAGTGCTGCATTAGAGGTAATGCGGGTAACACGCTGTGCCGGTAACAGGTTGGCCGGTACGGGTTGACCTACAAGCAGATTTAGCAGGTTTTGTGCCTGAGCCACCTGGGTGCGATAGTTGGCAACATCATTACGTGCAGTTTCAACAGAAATCTGTGCCTGACGTACCGGAAGTTCGCTATCGATACCCACATCAAAACGTTTTTTGTTCAGGTTATAAGATTCAAGCTGGGCTTTCAGCGTTTGCTCAGCCAACGCTAGATTGGCATTGGCAAATGAGTAACTCAGCCATGCTTGGGCCACCTGACCGATCAGGGAAATCTGAGTCGCATCACGCGCACTTTGAGTCGCCAGATAAGTATCCAGTGCATTGTCACGCAAGCTGCGCACACGACCCCAGAAATCCAGCTCAAATGCAGTTACGCCTAGACCGACATTATAAGTCGTCACAGCGCCACGGCTTTGCGGGTTGTTACTGCCAGTGTCCTGACGTAACACGCTGCCGCTCGCACCAATGGTTGGCAGACGGTCATTTTCAGAAATCTGATAAGCCTGTTGGGCACGCTGAATGTTTAATGCGGCAGTACGCAAATCACGGTTATTGATCAATGCCAGGTCCAGTACCTGTAACAGGCGCTGGTCAGCAAAGAATTCTTTATAACCCTGTTCTGCTACAGAAGTACCTGAAGCATTGGTATAACTGCTTGGGATATTTGCCTCTGCAACGGGCTCTGGGCCACGCATGCTTTGACATGCAGTCAAAGCAAGCGCGAGGGCAGATACCGCAATGCTACGACCTGTAATAGACCATATATTTTGCATTACGACTTGTACTCCTGATTTTGTTGTTTTGGTTTGTATTTAAAGATACTTCGAATCCATACGTAGAATACAGGAATAAAGAAGATACCTAAAAGAGTCGAACTGATTACACCACCAAGGACACCATAACCGACGGAGTGCTGGCTACCCGCACCGGCACCTGAAGCAAGTGCTAGTGGAAGTACACCAAAACCGAAGGCAAGGGTGGTCATGATAATTGGACGTAAACGCATTTTTGCTGCATGCAGGGTCGCATCAAACAACTCTTCGCCTTGTTCCTGCAGCTCTTTGGCGAATTCCACAATCAAGATTGCGTTTTTCGCAGAAAGACCAATTACGGCAATAATCGCTACCTGGAAGTAGATGTTATTCGACAGATTCGGGTCTTTAAACAGAATCATACCGCCAAAGGTCAATAGTAATGCACCCACGATGCCTAATGGTACAACCAGAAGAACCGAGAATGGAATTGACCAGCTTTCATACAATGCAGCCAGACACAGGAACACGATCAACAGTGAAAGCGCGTACAAGAATGGTGCCTGTGCGCCAGACTCACGTTCTTCCAGAGACAGACCAGTCCATTCATAGTCGAAACCTTGCATGCCCATTTCAGGAAGCTTGGCAATGATTTCTTCCATCGCACGCATTGCATCACCTGAGCTCACGCCCGGTGCCGGTGTACCCTGAATGTTCATTGCAGATACGCCGTTATAGCGTTCTAGACGAGGCGAACCATAGGTCCATTCACCCGTTGCGAATGCCGAGAACGGTACCATTTCGCCACGGTTGTTACGAACATACCACTGGTTCAGGTCTTCCGGCATCATACGAGAGCTGGCTTCACCCTGAACGTACACTTTTTTCACACGACCACGGTCAAGGAAGTCGTTGATGTACGAACCACCCCACGCCATGCTCATGGTACTGTTAATTTCAGAGATGCTGACACCTAAAGCACCGGCTTGTGCATGATCGACAATCACACGGTACTGCGGGTTATCTTCCTGACCATTTGGACGGACACCTGCAAGACGTTTGTCTTGTGCAGCCAGGCCCAGAACAGTATTACGCGCTGCCAAAAGTTGCTCATGGCTTTGACCACTTGCTGCTTTTAACTGCATGTTAAAGCCGGCAGATACACCCAGTTCAGGCATTGCTGGCAATTGTAATGGCATGATGTAAGACGCATCTTTCACAATCATGTTCAGTGCCATACCACGCTGGATAATTGCACCGACCTGTGATTCTGGTGTGGTACGTTCAGACCAGTCTTTCAGTTTGATAAATGCCAGACCAGCGTTTTGACCTACACCTGTGAATGAGAAACCAGCCACACTGAAGACAGATTGGACATGATCTTTTTCATTTTCCAGGAAGTAGCCTGTCATGGTATTGATGACTTTATCGGTACGTTCCAAGGTTGCATTTGGTGGCAACTGTACCAGCGTCATTACGACACCTTGGTCCTCATCAGGTAAGAATGAAGAAGGTAGTTTCTGGAAGATCAGCACAATAATCCCGATCACCACCGCATAGATGATACCGGAGAAAATCTTGTGGTGTGTCATACGATTGACGCCGCCTTGATATTTCACAGAAACACGGTCAAAGCTATGATTAAACCAGCGGAAGAATCGTGCAGCCGGATTGTTACTTTGCGGCTTGTTCGGATCATGCTGTTTCAGAATGGTNNGTGATTGAGAACTGGCGATAGATAACACCTGTAGAACCACCAAAGAATGCCATTGGTACGAATACTGCAGACAGTACAGAGGTAATACCGATCAGCGCACCAGAGATCTGTTTCATCGACTTTTCAGTCGCCGACACAGGATCCAGATGCTCTTCAGCCATGACACGTTCAACGTTCTCGACCACAACGATCGCATCATCGACGAGCAGACCAATCGCGAGAACCATCGCGAACATGGTCAAGGTGTTGATCGAGAAGCCGAAGATATTAATGATTGCAAAAGTACCCAGTACAACTACTGGAACGGCCATGGTTGGAATAATCGTTGCGCGCCAGTTCTGCAAGAACAGGAACATTACGATGAAGACCAGAATGACTGCTTCAATGAGAGTATGAACCACCGATTCAATCGATAACTGAATGAATGGTGTGGTATCAAATGCCAGTGTATCCACCATCCCTTGAGGATAGTTAGGACGTAACTGTTTTAAACGTTCTTCAACTGCTTCAGCGGTATCCAGTGCATTGGCACCGGTTGCAAGTTTAATCGCAACACCGCCAGCCGGTTTACCATTAAATTTAGAATCAAACTGGTAGTTGTCTGCACCAAGTTCTACACGTGCGACATCGCCCAGGCGGACTTGAGCACCTGAAGTGGTATTTTTCAGGAAGATGTTTTCGAACTGTTCAGGTGTTTGCAGCAGACTTTGCGCATTCACTGTCGCATTCAGTACCTGTCCTTCAATTTGTGGCGCACCACCTAATTGACCGACAGCCACCTGAGCGTTCTGGGTACGGATTGCCTGAGCCACATCACTTGGAGTCACTTGCAGACTAGCCATTTTGGCTGGATCCAGCCAGATACGCATTGCATAAGAACCACCAAAGACCTGAACTTCACCAACCCCGGCCACACGGCTTAAAGGTTCAGAAATGTTTGAGTTTACATAGTCTTTAATGTCATCTGCAGTCAGGCTGCCATCAGGAGAATAGAAAGCTAATACCTGAAGGAAGCTGGCACCAGATTTGGTCACACGTACACCCTGACGTTGTACATCATCAGGTAACAGTGCAGTTGCAGACTGTAATTTGTTTTGTACCTGAACCTGTGCAATATCAGGATCGACACCTTGTTCAAAGTTTAAGGCGATGGATGCCTGACCGTTACCGGCACTGTTCGAGGAAATATAACGCAAGCCATCCAGACCGTTCATCTGCTGCTCGATGATCTGCGTTACTGTATTTTCTACAGTCGCTGCAGATGCACCCGGATAAGTCGCAGAAATGGTGACTGTTGGTGGCGCGATCGTCGGATACTGAGCAATTGGCATTTTGCTGATGGTTAAAATACCCGCCAGCATAATTACCAATGCAATCACCCATGCAAAAATCGGGCGATGGATAAAGAATTTAGCCATGAACCATTACTCCTTATGCATTTGCAGCAGGTTTTTGTTCAGGTTGTTTCTTTGCATCATCTGCCTTTTTTGCATCTGCTGCAGGTTGTTGCGCAGCAGGAGCAGCACCTTGTGGGGCAGCTGCTTGAGGTTGATAGGGTTTAGGCACCACTTGCTGTTCAGGTTTTACCTTGGCAATACCATCAACAATCACTTTATCACCCGGATTTAGACCTTCGGTTACGATCCAGTTACTACCTTGAGTACCGACTGTCGTTACTGGACGTGGAGTTACTTTATTGTCAGCACCCACCAGCATCGCCATGGCCTGACCAGTAGGCGTACGGGTTAACGCCGCTTGTGGAATCAGGAAAGCATTTGGAATTTCGCCTTGCACGATTTGCGCTGTGGCAAACATACCTGGCAGAAGTAAATGGTTTTTGTTCGGGAATACTGCACGTAAAGTCACAGTACCTGTTTCAGGGTTCACGCTGGCATCCGAGAATGCAAGACGGCCTTCGACAGGGTAGATGCTGCCATCTTCAAGCTTTAACTTCACTTTGGTGTTGTTTGAGCTGTTGAGGTTGCCTTTGCTTAGCTGTTGACGCAGGCGTAGCAGTTCAGCACTTGACTGGTTGATATCTACATAGATTGGATCTAGACGCTGAATTGTAACCAGTGGTTCTGTCTGATTTGCAGTCACTAACGCACCCGCCGTAATCGAAGAACGGTTGGTTTGACCAGAAATCGGTGCACGTACGGTTGAATAGCCCAGGTTGATTTCAGCATTACGTAAAGTTGCACGGTTTGCATTCAAATCAGCTTCAGCCAGTTTGACCTGTGCTGCGATGTCATCGTATTCCTGTTTAGAAATGGCATTGGTACCGACCAGTTGACGGTAACGACCTTCTTTAACACGCAATACACCTAAATTCGCTTCAGCACGGGCAATCGCAGCACGAGCATTATCGACAGTAGTACGGTTAGTGCTTGAATCGATTTCATAAAGCGCCTGACCTTCACGGACATAGCTACCTTCAGTGAATAAGCGTTTAAGCACCACACCACTAGCCTGTGGACGTACTTCAGAAATCTCAAATGCTGTTGTACGACCTGAGAGCTCTACAGACTGCTCGACACTTTGTGGCTGTGCAACAAGAATACCGACTTCAGTCGGTGGCATTTGCTGCTGAGCACCAGCTTGCTGGCCCTCTTTAGGATCTTTGCTACAACCAACAAGTGCAAGACTTGTTGCTAATGCGCAAGCAGTCAGGGCGGGAGCCCAAAGCTTTGCAGAAATCATTGTTCCACCTCAATTGGATTCTTATCTAAATTTTTTTATTTGTGAGCCGTGCAATATCTGATCCAGACCATATACCACAACGAAATCCAAATAAAACTTATACTCCAGCCGGATATGACATCTGAAGGAAAATGTACACCTAGATAAACTCTTGAAATACCCATAATCAGCATCCATGCACCTGCACCCATCCAGATGATGGTATGTCGGGGATGTTGCCGATATATGAACACTGCCAGACAGCCGAGACAGGCTGCATAGACGCTATGGGCACTCGGGAAGGAGCTTCCATAGCTTTCAACCAGATGAAAAGACTCTGCTGGTCGAGGTCGGGCAATACTGAATTTTAAAAGCCAGCCTAGGAGAATTCCTCCGATAATTCCGATACATATAAAAATTACGCTTGCATGCTTTTTATACCACAGTAGAAAAATACACCATAGTGTGGATAAAAATAATACAAATGGCATGCCACCTATCACTGATAAGGACTGATTAATTTGATTTAAAAATTCTGTGCGATAGCCGCTAATCCATTCAATTGCAAGCACATCCAACTGGCTTAAAGTTGCAATATCAAGAAATAACACACTGAAAATTAAAAATAAAATTCCGACAATAAGTAACAAGTAATGCATGCCAAAAATCCTTGTCCTTTTAACCGTTATTCAGCCGGTTAACTGTCTGCGCTAAAGTGTACTTGTCAGTACACTTTTTTTCAAGAGTGCGTATTTTATGCAAATTCCATTTTTTACTTATGGGATTTTGTACCTAAATGCCCAAATATTCTCGCAATTTTACAGTTTTGTGGATGTATGATTTTCGTCAATTTCAATAGATTGCTTCGGCGGCCAGAAAAACTCACTTGGGCGAGTCAGGAAATGGGTCATGACCAGTTTAGCGAGCGGTTTCCACTGTTCGAAACGCACCCGTCGTGCGCGTAATGCCACAATAATGGTCAGGCTGAAACTTACAAAAAGGTTAGTCAGACCAATCAGCAGAACACCCAGGAAAGAGATGATAATGAGTCCAATATCTGGACCATTAATATTGATTAGTCCTTGGATAAAGTTGGCAGACGCAAAGGCAATATGACGAATATCTAAAGGCAAGCCGAGAATGAAACCGATGGTACCCATACTGCCCAACATAACCCCAAAAATAAAATTACCCGCCAGTGCACCCAGATTACGTTCAATATAGTCAGCAAATCGATGCAAACGTTCTTGTCCCATCAGTTGTGACAGGCGCACATGAGCTCTTAGACGAGGACCGACCTTCCGATACACTGCCATATTATCGAAATAACCGGCTAATAGGCCTGACAGGAATAAACATACTCCAGCCACTGCTGCATGAGGAATCGCTAAAGAAGTAAATGGATTCAGGTCATATAAGGTTTTGGCTGCTTTGGCATGTGTCATTAATGGCTCATGTAGGGCAAATTCCCACATCAGGGCAATCAGTGCTGCAACCGGAATTGCGATTGAAATATTCCCAAGAATCGCGACAAACTGGGTCCGAATGATATTCACAATCAGTGCAGCCAGTTCAGCAATCTGGGCAGTTTTCGAACCCTTACGCTGTTGTACGGTAGAAGCCAGTGCAGCTGCAGTCATCGCTGGCTGTTTGGTTGCAACGGTAAAGTGCAGCACATGAATGAGCATAAAACCGAGCGAATAGTTCATGCTATAGCTAAAGGCTTGCATTAAAGGTGCCATCGTGACACGCGCCATTAAGACTTTCAGCGAGGCCATAAAGGCAATGATGATACCGGCACCGGCTGCCGATTTGTACATGGCCAAAAAGCCTTGCTTGTCGGTACTTACGTAATGTTCACCAGTCTTACTGGCATTTTCAGTTACCTGTAAAGCCAGGAGTTCACTATTGGTAGTCAGTAAGGCACGCACACTGCGTTCGCTATAAATCGCTTCGGTAATATCTGCGATAAACAGACCAATGGACTGATAACGCAGATCATCGTCATCCAGCACCATATTCAACAGGATTTCAATCCGTTCCAGACACTGTTCCAGCAAGGCCAGCATATAGGTCAGGCTGACACTGACCCCAATCCGTTTGGTAGAGCGGCGAATTTTGGCGACAACATCGTGACACTGCTCCAGCATGACCAGAGCTTGAGAAGCATCTGGCGGCGTAATCGCATCTACCAGTTCTACAGTGTTATAGCGTTTTTTATATTCCTGGATAAATTCAATAATCTCACGGTTTTGCACCAGAAAAGGTGATTCATATTCCATGAGCTCAGGCTGGGCATTAATAAATTCAGGATGCAGGCCGATCCCACTCACCCGGTAGGACAGAATCGTTAGTGCTTTAATGATCTGATCTTTGATTCGGGTTTTTTCTACCTGATTGGAATGACCCTGATTTACAACAGCAAAAAGTCGCTGCCAATCCGCTTCATCAAAATAATCCAGCCAGTATTTATCGGTACGCAAATAGAAAATCTTGCGGAACAATTCCTGAAGCTGTAAATGATCTGGAATCACCGGCAGGATATGCGCCCCGATCCGCTGATTCAGCTGGTTCCAGAAACCATCCAGAGAAAGAATCCCGGTATCGGAAAACAGACTGGCTTGTTTATAGCGGTTGATAATTCTTAAAGTGAAACTTTGTAAGGTTAAGACTGCATTGGGAGTGAGCAGTAAAGCCCGGATAAATGCATTAAATTTTGTTTCGATTTCTTCTGTATTTCTGCTGTCTTCTGGGCGTATACGTTCTACAAGTTGGATGAGCAGATTCTCATCCAGCACCGCTTGTGGTTGTTCAAGCTGATGCTGCATGCTTTGAAAAATATCAAGAAAATTAATATGCATAGGCGAGATAAGCGGCTATTGAATCCGGTGAAGAGCCAGTTTGGCCAGATTAACGAGGGCCTGACGATACTCTGAATCGGGTAGTGCATTCAAGGCTTGAATTGCAATTTCTGTTTCTTCGGTTGCACGCTGGCGGCAATAATCCAAGGCGCCAGAATCATTTACAATCTTGATGACTTCTGCCAAATGATCTGTTCCGCCCGTTGCAATACTGCGACGGATAATTTCATGCGATTCCCCAGTTGTATTCTTCATGGCAGCAATCAATGGCAGGGTAGGTTTACCTTCCATCAGGTCATCACCGATGTTTTTACCTAGGGTTTCAGCATCAGAGGTATAGTCCAGAATGTCATCAATAATCTGGAAGGCATTACCGAAGTGACCAGCGAATTTACGTAATGGTTCGCGGAATTCAGTCTTGTCGGAAAGAATAGCGGCACCTTCGGTCGCCAACTCAAACAGGCGAGAAGTCTTGCCATGAATAATACTTAAATAAGTTTCTTCTGAGGTTTCTGGCTGATGTTGCGATTGTAGTTGCAGAACTTCGCCTTCGGCAATTTCGCAGGTACCCGTAGAGAAGTCTTTGAGCAGGGTCATATTGTTAAGGTCGACCAGTAAATCAAAGGCACGCGAAATCAGGAAGTCACCCACTAGCACAGCTGTCTGATTGTTCCATGTGGCATTGGCAGTTGGACGGCCACGACGCAAACCTGACTCATCGACGACATCATCATGAACTAGAGTTGCCGTATGCAACATTTCGATAATGGCTGCCAGTTTGCGATGCTGTTCCAATTCTACGGCACCACAGGCTTTCGCTGCCAACAGGCACATGATTGGGCGCATGCGCTTGCCGCCAGCTTCAACCACATGCTTGCTGACCGCCATCACCAGCGCTACTTTTGAGGTAATTCCTTCGTTAATGAATGTGTCCATCGCAGCAAAGTCGTTAGCAACAGGAGCGAGAATATCTTGCTTAAAGTCGATGGCCATGTGAAAGAAAACCTCTAGTTTGGTAAATCGCAGCGGGTAGTTTAACAATTTATAACATGAGTGAAAGCTAAGAAAAGCACAAACTCCACTAAAAATCAGCTTTTTATAGCACTTCTTTGAGTTTAGCCTAAATTTTGACATTTAAAAAATGAACAATATCTTTCCGCTAAAGTTTTTTTCTAAACATTCTCAGGCAGCCGGAAAACTCGGAATTGAGTATCCTTTTTTTGGCCATTATATCCAATATTAATCTTTGATTTTGAATGAATAATTTAATGATTTATAGGCTTTATAATGGAGTTCATGATTATTTCCTTAAAATGGCTTGTTGTTTCTTATAATATCCCTTAAAATCTTTGCCCTTGTATAACCCCCAGTGGCGCGCGTTTTAAGATCGATATATTCCTTTATCGGCACGTCGACACGGGCATGTTTGGAGTACATTATGTACGCAGTAATCCAAAGCGGTGGTAAACAGCACCGTGTAGTTGAGGGTGAAACCCTTAAAGTTGAATTATTGAAAGCTGAAACTGGTTCAACAATTACGTTTGATGACGTACTTATGCTTGTAAACGGTGATAGCATTCAAATCGGTGCTCCAGTTGTAGCTGGCGCTAAAGTAACTGCAGAAGTAGTTAGCCATGGTCGTCACGACAAAATCCGCATCATCAAAATGCGTCGTCGTAAGCACTACCGTAAACAACAAGGTCACCGTCAATGGTTCACTGAGTTGAAAATTACTGGTATCTCAGGCTAATTACTAGGAGTAAATAGACATGGCAACTAAAAAAGCCGGTGGTTCGACTAAGAACGGTCGTGATTCGAATCCTAAGATGTTAGGTGTTAAAGTTTACGGTGGCCAAACTGTAACTGCAGGTAACATCATCGTTCGTCAACGTGGTACTGAATTCCACGCTGGTCAAAACGTAGGTATGGGCCGTGACCATACATTATTTGCTACTGCTGATGGCGTAGTAAAATTCGAAGTGAAAGGTCAATTTGGCCGTCGCTACGTATCTGTTGAAGCATAATTTGCTGAGATAGAAAAAAGACCCACAGTTTCTGTGGGTTTTTTTATGCGTGAAGGTTTATCGGCTTATAAAGCTGTGACAGCGAATGTAAATATCACTATTGAATCTTCATAATGATGAATAAAAGTAGGAATTCTGCATTAATAACAATACAAAACTTCTTATTTTCTATCATCTTAGTTTGAGAAATTGGTTTAAGATGAGTCATTAGATAAATAGCGATATGCAAATACAAAAAGGTGAGATTATGAGTATGCTTCGTAAAACTGTATGTGCCATAACAATCGGTACGGCGACACTGGCACCTGTCATGAGCACGACTGTATTTGCCGCAACTGCAGCGACGGAGCAGCAAGCTACTGCGAATCTGGTGAAACAGCTCAGCAATATCCGTAGCTTAACTGCAAATTTTGAACAAACGACTAAAGTCACGAATCCGAAAGCGACCCAGAAAAAAGGCTTGACTGCGCAGCACATGAACCAGACCTTTAAAGGTGTGATGAAAGTGGCGCGTCCGGGTAAATTCTACTGGGAAACTTCAAGCCCGTCGAAACAGACTATTGCTACTACTGGTAAAACCGTATGGATCTATGATCCAGACTTGCAGCAAGCAGTGCGTCAGAGTCTAGACGATCAAGTGGCAAATACACCGGCATTATTATTGTCCGGCAATACTAGCCAGATTATGCAATCTTATCGCGTAACTCAGCCGAATAAAGCTAAAACCTATTACACGCTTTATCCGAAAAATACCGATGGGGTTTTTGAAAGCCTGACTATCAGTTTTGGTGCGAACAAAGCGCCTAGCTTGATGATTTTGCAAGATTCATTAGGCCAGACTACCAATATTAAATTCAGTAATGTCAAACTGAATACCACGATTCCGGCATCTACATTTAACTTTACCCCGCCAAAAGGCACAGACATTATTGATCAATAAACATCAAGATCAACTCAACAAAAAAGCAATCTTCGGGTTGCTTTTTTTTGTTCCTGATCGAGATGGATCTGGAGTCATTACAAGGTTGGCGTATATCTAGAAGTTCGGGTGTTTTAGAATAAACAAAAGTTGAGTCAATGAAATTGCAAAATTTTAGGAGCTCAGGATGAAAATGACTTCATGTAAAATAGGCTGGATCGGTTGTATCTTGTGTCTGAATCTCGGGCTATTTGCCTGTCAGCCTCAAACCTCTTCAGTCACTACATCCGCGCAATCAGAAGACACAGGAGAAATCCAATCCAAAATAGTTCCAGTTAAAGATGCCAATCAGGTCGTGTGTGAAATCGAAGGTTGTGTGCGCTTTGATTTGCAGACTGTAGATACCAATATGAGTTGGATTGATCAATACTTCATGGAGCGTATTCAGCGTACTGAGCCGGTCGCTTTTAGCAAAGTGACCAGTAATAAAATTAAAGCAAAGGATCAGCCAAAATTTATTGATCAACGTTCCATTCAGGTGAATTACCTGAATCAGCATGCGCATCTGGCCACTTTTATATTTAAAACTGCCCATCAGCCTGAACGTGCAGCACAGCCCCAATCTCATACTGAATATGTCAATCTGGATCTAAAACAAAAGAAACGTCTAGCTCTTCATCAGGTTATGTGCGGTAATACAGATGAAAAACTGAAACAGACTCTATATCAAGCAAATAAAGACTGGCTGGATCGTTATCAAATCACCCAGCAGAAACTAGCACTGAGTGATAATTATTATTTTGACAGTCAGGGCTTGGTACTGGTTTATCCGGCAGGCGAGTTGAACAAGACAATCAGTGATATGGCAGAATTAAAAGTACCTTATACAGCATTAAGAGAGATCATCCGGCCTGAATATTTATCGCTTTTGCCTCAAACAAGCCTTTAAATATTGCGCTAATAAACTCCAGCCGGTAGGTCAGTCACTGTATTTTTTGACGTTAAGAGCTTACACTATAGCCAGTTTTTTTCTTATCCAAAGATTGGCTATGATCGACCCGAAATTACTTAGAAATAATATTGAGGCTGTAAATTTAGCCTTGGCAAAACGTGGTGTTCAACTGAATGTTGAGGAGTGGGCATCATTAGAAGCTCGACGTAAAGAGATTCAATCCAAAACTGAATCCTTGCAAGCTGAGCGTAATGCCGGTGCCAAGCAAGTGGGTCAGATCAAAAAAGCAGGTGGCGATGCCTCTGAAATCATGGCACGCATGTCTTCAATTGGTGATGAAATCAAGGCTGCTGAAGCTGCACTGGCTGAGCTGCAAGCTGAACTAGAAGAAAAATCACTGTCTATTCCAAACCTGCCAGATGAATCTGTACCTGAAGGTAAAGATGAAAATGACAATGTGGAAGTCCTGAAATGGGGTACACCACGCGAATTTGACTTTGAAATCAAAGACCATACTGACCTGGGCGAAATGATGGGTGGTCTGGAATTTGAAACTGCGACCAAATTGACTGGTTCACGGTTTAGCGTTCTGAAAGGTCCTTTAGCGCGTCTGCAACGTGCCATCACTCAGTTCATGCTGGATACGCATACCACTAAAAATGGCTATACCGAAGCCTATGTACCTTATTTGGTGAATGCAGATTCTTTACGTGGTACAGGTCAGTTACCGAAATTTGAAGAAGACCTGTTCAAGCTGCAAGGTGAGAAAGAATTCTACCTGATCCCTACGGCTGAAGTACCTGTAACCAACTTCGTGCGTGATGAAATCATCGATGCCGACCGTCTGCCACTGAAATATGCAGCACATACCCCATGTTTCCGTAGTGAAGCCGGTTCATATGGCCGTGATACCCGTGGTCTGATCCGTCAACACCAGTTCGACAAAGTTGAGATGGTTCAGATTGTAAAACCTGAAGACTCTATGCAGGCACTGGAAGAGTTAACTGGTCATGCAGAAGGTATTTTGCAAGCATTAGGTCTGCCATACCGTAAAATCATTCTGTGTGGCGGTGATATGGGCTTTGGTGCATGCAAAACTTATGACCTTGAAGTCTGGGTGCCAAGTCAAAATACGTATCGTGAGATTTCATCTTGCTCAAATATGTGGGATTTCCAGGCACGCCGTATGAAAGCGCGTTACCGTGCTGACCAGAAAAAAACTGAATTCGTACATACGCTGAATGGTTCAGGTCTGGCTGTAGGTCGTACTTTACTGGCGGTCATGGAAAACTATCAACGTGCTGATGGTTCAATTGAGATCCCTGAAGTACTGCGTCCGTATATGGGTGGTGCAACTTACATCGACTAAATGTCGGTGTATGCACCAAAATGTGCATGAAAATTGCTTAGACAGTCAGATTTAAAACTTTTTGAGGTATTTTGTGGATATCTTTCCAATCTCGTTAAAGTTGCAACAGCAACCTTGTCTGATTGTCGGTGGTGGACATATTGCATACCGTAAAGCGGTATTGCTACAGAAAGCAGGGGCAGTCATTTCGGTGGTTGCACCTGAGATCGAAGCGAGTCTGCTTGAGATTGTTCAAGCGACCGCCGGTCAATATGTTCAGGCACCTTTCAATTCTGAAATTCCTCTACGTTCCTACCGTCTGGTGATTGCAGCGACCAATGATGCTGGAGTCAACCGTCAGGTGTTTGAAGACTGTGAAGCTGAAAATGTGCTGGTCAACAGTGTTGATGATCCACCACATTGCCGTTTCATGGTGCCAGCAATTATCGACCGCTCACCACTGGTTATTTCAGTCGCGAGTAACGGTACTTCACCAGTATTGTCTCGTCAGATCCGCACTCAGCTTGAAGCTACCATTCCGCATGGTATGGGTAAACTGGCTGAGTTCTCTGGTAAGTGGCGTAGTGCAGTTAAAGCCAAGATCACTAATCCCGATGAACGCCGTATCTTCTGGGAAGATTTATATGCCAGTCCTTTGAAAGAACAGGTATTTAATGAAAATCTGGCTGAAGCCGACCGTTTGATTGAACAAGCCTTAAATGAATGGCAAAAGCCAAAAGGTGAGGTTTATCTGGTCGGTGCCGGACCGGGTGATCCGGAGTTATTGACGCTAAAAGCCTTACGCTTGATGCAGCAGGCCGATGTGGTGATCTATGACCGTTTGGTCTCTGCACCGATTATGGATCTCTGTCGCCGTGATGCAGAAAAGATCTATGTCGGTAAGGCGAGGTCCAATCATGCGGTGCCACAAGAAGGGATTAATGCCTTACTGGTGAAATATGCCAGCGAAGGCAAGCGAGTCTGTCGTCTAAAAGGCGGTGATCCGTTTATCTTTGGTCGTGGCGGTGAAGAGATTGAAGAGCTGTTTGCTGCTGGCGTGGCCTTTCAGGTCGTGCCTGGCATTACCGCAGCTTCAGGCTGTTCAGCTTATGCTGGTATTCCGCTCACTCATCGTGATTATGCACAAAGCGTGCGTTTCCTGACAGGTCATTTAAAAGAAGGTTCTCCTGAACTGCCTTGGAATGAACTGGTTTATGAAAACCAGACACTGGTACTTTATATGGGACTGGTGGGACTGGAAAAAATCTGTGCACAATTGATTGAGCATGGTCAGCGTCCAGATATGCCAGTGGCCTTGGTCTCAAAAGGCACCACACCAGAGCAAAAAGTGGTGGTGGGAACGCTCCAAGATATTGCATCGAAAGTGAATGAGCACCATATTCAGGCACCAACCTTGACCATTATTGGTGAAGTGGTGCGTTTACGTGAAAAATTGAAGTGGTCCTAAATGGCCACTAAACTCCCAAAAGTAGAGAAAAGCTGTGATCCATGTTGTTTTATATGAACCTGAAATTCCTGCCAATACAGGTAATATTATTCGCCTATGCGCAAATACGGGAGCACAGTTACATTTGGTCAAGCCCCTTGGCTTTGAACTGGATGATAAAAAACTAAGACGTGCCGGTCTCGATTATCATGAATATGCCAATATGCAGATTTGGGAAAATATTGAAGAGTGTCTGGCCGATCTGGCTACTAAGGGCGTAGGTGTGGATGCGGTTTATCCGCTGACCACCAAAGGTTTTGAAACCCCGCATACCTCAGATCTAAATCGTTCTGTAGCCTTGTTGATGGGATCAGAAACTCGTGGCTTGCCAGAGCATGTACGTATGATGTTCCCAAAAGAGCACTGGATTCGTCTGCCAATGGCCGAGAATTCACGCAGCTTGAATCTGTCCAATGCAACAGCTGTGATTGTCTATGAAGCTTGGCGTCAACAGGGTTTTAAACCGCTTTAAGTTCATCGTACCGATTTAAACAGCTGCCTAAAGGCAGCTTTTTTATTTTATGTAACAGATACAGGTACATGTTTGGTCTTTCAGGTAATCTTGTAGATAAGCTGTTGAGAATGTAGAAAAAAGGATGGTTTTTAGCAAGCTGTAGTACGTTATTGCTGGCCAGCATGATGACACAGGCTCAAGAAGCGCCACAGCAATCAGTATCATCACAAGATACAGCTCAGCCCATTACTCAGGAATAAATCCGCCAAGGGCTGGCAGCGATGCAACGGCGCTTAAATAGCCGCATTGAGCAATGGGGCAAAATCCTTAGCCGTGATGATTTCGAGTGGACTTGGCGTGGACGTCAGATGAAACCAGCCAAACGTCAGGAAGTTTGTGATATTTTTCAGGGCGTGGTGAATGAAATGTATCAAATGGCGGTAAAGAACAAGGCTCGACTCAGTCCGGAAGATCAGAAACTATTATCCAATCATGATCTGTTTATTGAAAAATTGGGCTTTCAAAATAACCGGGTCAATACCCAGATGGGTTTTGACTGTCGCCTACAATAAGCCCAGTCCATTATCCAAGAAAATAAAAAAAGGCGCATAAAGCGCCTTTTTAAGTATGAACAATATCGATTATTCAAACTCGTTATGTTGTGGAGCAGGGTGCTTAAAGCCCTTGGTTTTATAACCCAGGTACAAAATACCGAACATCGCCCACCATAAACCGTATTTCAGTGCAGTTTCTTCAATTTCCAGCCACATCGCAAAGATACTGATAAAACCAAGCATCGGGATGACCACAAAGCTAAAAATGTCTTTTGCGGTTTTAGTACGACCATCACGCAGTGCATAACGTGAAATCACTGACAGGTTTACGAATGTAAACGCAGTCAAGGCACCGAAACTAATCATTGAAATCACGATATCCAGATCCATGAAGCCAGCAGTTAAGGCCACTGCACCTACAATCAGAATGTTGTAGTTTGGCGTATAGCTTTTCGGACTGATATGACCAAAGATTTTCTTGTTGATCACGCCATCACGACCCATGACATACATTAGACGTGATACACCTGCGTGAGCAGAAATACCAGACGCCATTACGGTAATGATCGCAAAAGTCAGCACATAAGACTGGAACAGTGAGCCACCGACAAGAAGTAGGATTTCTGGCTGAGTTTCAGCAATATTCTTGAAGTAAGAACCCGGTGTAGAAGGGAAGTACAACTGCATGAAGTAAGTACTGATAATGAAAATCACACCAGCGATTAAAGCAGTCAAGAAAATCGCTTTAGGCAAGGTGTTTTCAGTATCTTTGGTTTCTTCTGCCAGAGAACTTAAAGAGTCAAAACCAGTGAATGAGAAGCACAGTAAGGTCGCACCAGTAATCAAGGCGCCAACTGAAGTCAGTTCATTCCAGAACGGTTCAAGACTCCAAAGCTGGTAACGCTGTTCAGCTGTAATCGGACCATCAGCATTGAAACCGGCCTGCAGTTTGGTAAATACCATCCAGGTAAAGATACCGATCACCAATAACTGTACCAGTACGATCAAACTGTTAAAGTTCGCCACGAAGCGTGCACCACGCAGGTTTACCCCGGTCATAAAGGCAGTCAGTACGATTACCCAGACCCAATGGTTCACATCAGGAAACAGTGCTTCAAGATAGATCACTGCCAGGATGATGTTCACCATTGGGGATAACAGATAATCCAGCCAAGAAGACCAGCCCACCATAAAGCCAATATTCGGATGAATCGATTTTTGGGCATAGGTATAAGCCGAACCCGAAGAAGGGTAACGGCGAATCATGTGACCATAGCTGATCGATGTAAACAAAATTGCAATCAGGGCAATGATGTAAGAAGTAGGAACATGCAAATGACTTTCTTCAGATACCAAACCAAAAGTATCAAATAAGGTCATTGGTTGAATGTAAGCTAAACCAATAATAATGATGTGCCAGAGCCCTAGCGTTTTTTGCAGTTTAGCTGCCGATTGAGTCCCAGAGAAATTTGTCAACGGCGTTATCCTCTTAATCGTTGATCAAGGATCAGTCATATTTAATAAGGATCGTTTGAGACGAACGATCCCCCCTACAATTTTCTATAAAAGCGCGCCAATCTACTTTAAAATTACGGCTTTTACTAGCTATTTTTTGAATTTAGGCCTGCACGAAATGTGCCATTCGAAGCAAAAAACAGCGATTTCCTGCAAGATAAAAGCCCGATGTCTAAAAAAACATCAGGCTTAAATTTTTCGCTATATTGGCTTATTTTTCAGTAATTACCAAGCCTTTTTTAAGATAGATTTCAGATCTTCCAAACTGGCTTCTTTCGGGTTGTAAATGATGGAACCATCATTTAATGCTTTTTCAGTAACTTCATCCAGCTGTGCTTCAGAAATCTTACCTGTTTCACTTAATGTGCGCGGTAATTTGGTCAAGCTATAGATTCGATCACGCATGGTTAAAATTGTAGCAATGGTCTTGTCTGCACGTAGGTGTGCTGGCGTCTGTGCATAGATATCCGCACCCGCTAATGGTAGTAGCAGCTCGGCAATCTTGTCACCATTGACTTCCTTGTTATATTCCAGCACATAAGGCAGGAACAGGTTCATACATAGGCCATGCGGCAAATGCGCGACTGCACCTAGAGCATGTCCAAGCGAGTGCACCAGGCCCACCATNNGTCATCGCATCCATGGCTGTCATGGCAGTCAGATGCGGTGGCAGGGTCTGGGTCATACGTGGATCCAGAATCGCAGCATGCGGCATTAGGTAATAGGATGCGAATGGCATTTTCAAATTCTTTTCAGTATCCGATACCACAGCAACCATCGTCACTTCAGAACCAGTTCCTGAAGTCGTAGGAATTACGAAAAATGGCTTCAGCGGTTTAGGCAGATTATGCGCACCAGAATATTTGAGTAAGTCGTCACCACCTTCAGAGACTAGAATATTGGTCGCTTTTGAAGTATCAATCACTGAACCGCCGCCAACAGCAATAATGGCATCGCAATCATGATCACGATAAAGCTGTGCTGCGCTACGCACTGTACCTAAACTAGAATCTGGCGGTACATCATCAAAAATCGCTGCAATTTTGGCATCGGTCGATTCAAAAGCAGCTTCAATCGGCGCCAGCAGGTTATTGGCACGTACCCCTTTATCAGTAATGATCAGTGGACGTTTAGCACCTAAAGTGGCCAGTTCAAAAGGAATGTGTTCTAACGCGGCATGACCAGCAATCACTTTGACTGGACAGAAAAATTCATAATAAGGTTTTGCCATGTTATACACTCCGTTTCAAATAAGATTGAGCGACTTTTAAGTAGATGCTGCTCGCTTCCATGATTTTATCTTTGAGTCTCAGATTATTCGGGTATTCTTTTACTGCCAGTTGCGCCACCATTTTCGGCAAGATCAGCGCTTCCATTTTATTCAGGCAACGTACCAGACGGATCGCATAGGAAATATCACCATTGGCAATCATGCGGTCATTGGCAAAGGCCTGAGACGTGCTTTCCTGAAAGGAAAACACCAGAAAGGCATGATGCAGATGCTTAAAGGTAATGGTCAGGTCTGGCTTGATGCTGCTGTCTTTGACCAGTTCCAGCTGATGTTGTTCCGTGACCCGGGCAACGAAGGCCGGGCCATGCGGAAAAACATTCATTGAAAGCCTGAAATTGGCGGGAAACTGGGCAACTTCCTGTTTGATTTCTGGGTCTACCTGACTTGCCATGACCAGGCCACGGCCAATGATATCCATCATCAGTTTGACATAGGCAAGCTGCAAAGCGGGTTTTACGGATTTTGTCGCAATCACGTGATGATCCCTATCTTGATATTATTTGTTTAGAGTAATTACTCTAATTTATTTATTGTTAAAATGCAAAGGCTTTATCTTTGCTCGACGTTCACCTGATTAAAGTAACCGCTGCTGCTTAAAGTTTCAATAATTTCAACACATAAGTCATTAAACTTTGGCGGATTGCTGACGAGGTCATTAATTCGCACCATTTCCAGACCTGCATAGCCGCAAGGGTTAATGGTATGGAAACCAGTCAGGTCGCAATCAATATTTAAAGACAGGCCATGATAGCTACGGCCTTTACGAATCTTGAAGCCGAGAGAACCAATTTTACGCTCATTCACATAGACGCCCGGAGCATCGGGTTTGGCATAGGCTTCAATGCCATGATTTTTTAGGAGCTGGATCATCAGGTTTTCAGCATACGACACCAATCTACGGACATTCCAACCCAGACGATTCAGGTCAAACATAAAGTATGCGACGAGCTGACCAGGACCATGCCAAGTGACTTGACCACCACGGTCGGTTTGAATGACAGGAATATCAGTTGGAATCAGGATATGTTCCGGTTTGCCTGCCTGACCTTGGGTCAGTACATCATGGTGCTGCAAAATCCATAACTCATCAGGCGTATTTTCATCACGGTTTTCCGTGAAGCTTTTCATTTCCAGAAAACGGTCTTCGTAGGGAGTCAGGTTATTATATTGACGGATAATCAGGGAGGGTTTTTGAACCGCAGCTGTCACAGTGTGCGTCCTTAGAAAATTAAATCATACTGAAAATAATTATAATGATTTCAGCAATGGATAGGGGAGGGATTCGTAGTAATTGTTGGTGAGCTGGTCACACATATAAAAAACACGCCCGAAAGCGTGTCTTTTAATTTGCCAAGGTTGGAGCAGAATAATCTTAAAGTGCAGTCTTGATCAGTGGGCAAGCTGCAAGATCAGCATATACGGCATGAACCTGTTCCAGTTCAAGGAAACGTAGCTGAGCAGTGATCGAATGATATTTACCAGTACGAGATGGAGTGATGCTTACGCTATCGCCATCAAAGTCAGGGAAATGTTTGGTAAAAATCTCAACAACTGCATTCAGCAGTTCTTCACCTGCAAGGCCAATGAGTTTGATTGGGTAATCCATTGGAAAAACCCAAAGATCTTCGCGGAGTTCACGAGATGGTGTACGGTCTAACATGTAGTTCCCCTATTCGAAACGCCTGCGTAGCGCAGGCGTTTGGGTGTATTGCAATACAAAATGGAGGCGAGAGATGAAATTTCAAGTCTCCAAAATTGTATTAAATCTTAGTCATTTTCCAGGAATGAACGCAGATGTTCAGAACGGGAAGGGTGACGTAACTTACGTAGAGCTTTCGCTTCGATCTGACGGATACGTTCGCGGGTTACATCGAACTGTTTACCGACTTCTTCCAAAGTATGATCCGTTGGCATGTCGATACCGAAACGCATTTTCAGGACTTTCGCTTCACGTTCAGTCAGGTTTTCCAGTACTTCGCGAGTCGCTTCTTTCAGGCCTTCTGAAGTAGCAGCATCCACTGGTGAGGTGATGTTGCTGTCTTCAATGAAGTCACCCAAATGCGAATCTTCATCATCGCCGATTGGTGTTTCCATCGAAATCGGTTCTTTAGCGATTTTCAGTACTTTACGAACCTTCACTTCGTCCATTTCCAGACGTTCGCCCAGTTCTTCCGGTGTCGGTTCACGGCCCATTTCCTGAAGCAATTGACGAGATACACGGTTGATCTTGTTAATCGTTTCAATCATGTGCACTGGAATACGAATGGTACGTGCCTGATCCGCGATTGAACGGGTAATCGCCTGACGAATCCACCAAGTGGCATAAGTCGAGAACTTATAACCACGACGGTATTCAAACTTGTCTACCGCTTTCATCAGACCGATGTTACCTTCCTGAATCAGATCCAGGAACTGCAAGCCACGGTTGGTATATTTCTTCGCAATCGAAATTACCAGACGCAAGTTTGCTTCAACCATTTCTTTCTTGGCACGACGTGCTTTCGCTTCACCGACTGCCATACGTTTGGCAATGTCTTTGATGTCACGAACTTTAAGATCAAGGTCTTTTTCGATATCTGCGATTTTTTGCTGGAAGGCCAATACGTCAGGACGTACTTTTTCCAGATAAGCTTTCTGATCAGCAGTCGCTTTCGCAATTTGCTCATCTAACCAGGCTGGATTCGATTCCTGACCCGGGAAAGTAGTACGGAACTGGGTACGGTCCATACGGCCACGACGGACGGCATAACGCATCACTTCACGTTCTGCACCACGGATCTGGTCATGTGTACCACGAATCATTTCAGAAATGATATCGAACAAACGCGGGGTGAACTTGAACATCATGAACACAGTTGCAAGCGCTTGAAGTGCTTCTTCTGCTTCTTTGCTGTTACGGCCGTGTTTTTCCAGTACCGCTTTGGTATTTTTCCAGGCATCTGAAAGTTCGGCAAAACGAACTTTGGCAATTTCTGGATCTGGGCCTGAGTCACCTTCAGAATCGTCATCGCTATCAGACTCTTCATCTTCCTCGTCATCATCCAGTTTTACATCTTTGGTTGACTTGGTCGTTGCTTCTTCGTCTTCTTCGATTTCAGCGACTTCTTCCAGTACTTCTGGAATTTCTTCATCTGATTCAGGGTCTAAATAACCTGACAGAATGTCAGCAAGGCGGCGTTCGCCAGCTTCATAATCTTTGTATTCTTGTAGTACAACTTCTACAGCATTCGGCCAGTAAGCAATAGAGTGAAGAACGTCTCGGATACCTTCTTCAATGCGTTTTGCAATGCTAATTTCGCCTTCACGCGTTAAAAGTTCAACGGTACCCATTTCACGCATGTACATACGTACAGGGTCAGTCGTACGACCTGGTTCGTTTTCTACAGATGCAAGTACAGCCGCAGCTTCTTCTTCTGCAACTTCATCGGCAGCTTCTGCAGTATCCTCGAACATTGCATCATCAGATTCAGGCGCACGATCATGGACAGGAATACCCACATCATTCAGCATTTGAATGATGTCTTCAATCTGTTCGCTTTCTGTGATGGAGTCCGGGAGATGATCGTTAACCTCAGCGAAGGTTAAGTAACCTTGTTCTTTGCCTCGGCTAATCAGAGCCGCTACTTGAGAAGTAGGGGAAGTCATATCGCTCATCTTTGCTTACTCTTCGTTGAATCTGTGGCAGTGAAAAACCGTGCATGATAGCACAATTCACCTGAAATAGTTTTTGGAATTGATCAGTCAAGCATGATTTTATAAATATGTTTGAATAACAATTGAATATCGATATTGGGTCTAAGTTTATCTTTTCAAGTGTATTTCCCAATCTAATTTTAGAAACGTCCCTCATCCATGGGATAAAAAGCGTTCACTATCTAACCAGCTAATAAATACACAATTATGCTGTAGAAAAACAAGAGCTAACTAGTATAAACATACAAAATATATAAATAAAACTTGACAAGTTTTTAAAGGCAAGATAAATAGCGCCTAGACCCATTTACATTTTTCACTACGAGGTAGTTTTAGTGTCTTCGACAGATTTTGAACTAGATGATAGCTACGGTGATGATGATGTTAATTTCGATGAGGCATCGAGTAAGCTAAGTGCGAAAGAGTCGTTGGAAAAACGTCGTTTAATTGATGATCTGCTCTCGCAACGCCGCCTGGAACGCGAACTCAAAGATTTTGATTATGACTTCGACGATGATGACGACTTTGACGACGAAGATTAACGAATTCAGATTTAGCATAGCCTGAATAAATGCTATGCTAATCCTTTCGGTTTTCTAAGTTTGGATGTTAAATGAGTGCTTTAGATTTAGACCTGTTGAGTGAATATCTGGATGGCGACCAAAATGAGTATGGTCTGGATTTTGCGGCAACTCATGGTTTCTTATGTGCTATCGCAGTAGGCCCGCAATTTGACAAATGGATGGATGAGCTTTTTGAAGGCAACCAGAAAAAAGTGCCTGCAGAAATCATCAATCAGGTTAAAGCATGGTTAGAGTCAATCCGTCAAAGCTTGGCCAATGAAGAAGGGATCACTTTCCCATTTGAAATTGAAGAAGCAGATACCGAATCAAGTCTAGGTGACTGGAGTGTGGGCTTTGTAGATGCCATGTTCCTGAACGAAGAAGCCTGGTTTACAGAAGAATTTGAAGAACAGTTGGTCGATTTAACGCTGCCAATTATGGTATTCAGTGGCATCGATGAAGAAGATCCGCAAATGGAATCTTTCCGTCGCAATGGTCAGTTAATGGATGAGCTTGCAGAAGAGATTCCAGAAAACTTGAATGAATTATATCTGATGTACCACACACCAGAATAAGTCATGCCCCGCCATGAAAAAGCACCGTCAGGTGCTTTTTTTAGCTCAGGTGTTTTGTACAACGTTTGGACTAGTTAATTACCTAGTCTAAGGTTTATGATCGGCACCCGTACGCTTGCTCAAGCTATAACGCGCATAGCCATTATAGGCGATATGGAACAGCAAGGCATGTAAGGCAATACTTGTAGCCACCAGGAACGAGTTTGGCCCGCGTCCTGTATAAGCCATTCTTCTATAGATTTCCTCCGTCTGTGGATGCAGCCAGATCACTATAAACAAAAAGATAAATCCAAAGGTCATGGCAATAATCGTGGAACCCCAGACCAGTCTGCTTTTCTCTTCCTGGGTGGGTAGTCGGAGTTCTTTTTTCACAAAGTATCGGGCGCTGAGAAAGGCGGAGGCAATCAGGGCAGGAATCATCAGAATGGCGCCCAGATTGAATACATAGATGAGTATGCCGACTATTAAGACCAGAGTCAGATAAACGGTGGCAAAATATTTAAGATAATGCGACATCGTTTTAGCCTCCTTATGCTGGGGTCTCTTCAGGATGGGCGATTTTTACGTTGATGTCTACGGTATAAAACCCAGCCCACGATGATCACGACAATCGCAATAATCACATAACTGACCTGACTAAAGATTTTGTGCATCAATTCCTGATTTTCACCAAAATAAAAACCGACACAGGCCAGGAACGTGGTCCAGATAACAGTACCTAGTCCACTATAGAACATGAATTTCCAGAAAGGCATATGGCTCATGCCGGCCGGGATACTGATGAGGGAACGTACTGCCGGAACCATCCGGCCAAAGAATACAATCCGGTGTCCATACTGCTCGAACCATTCCAGAGATTTTTTCACGTCTTTAGATTTGATAAACAAGAATTTTCCATATCGGTCTATGAATCTGAAAATACTGTCGTGGTTAAATTTGTAGCCAATCCAATAGAGCAATGCCGCTGCCAATAACGAACCGATACTGCCTGCAATAATGACTCCAACCAGCAGTAATTCTCCCTGAGAAGCGGAATAGCCGGCAGAAGGCATAATAATTTCAGAGGGGATCGGGGGAAAGACATTGTCAAGAAACATGAGCAGGGCAATGCCCCAGTAGCCCAGCTGTTCCATGACAGAAATAATCCATTCAGTCAGATTCATAGAATTGGCAAAATAAAGAATACTGCTTGTATCCTAAGCAGTATTTTTAAGAGGGTAAAGTTAAGTTATATAAATGGCCAAGTGCGGATTAACTATGGGTTAAGGTATAAATGTAAACTTTACGTAAGCTGTAAGCCAGGCAAACTGGCAGAGCACTGAGCAGTAAATAATGTGCTGCTGTAGCCTCAATATGGTAGCCGATAAACAGGGCAAGAATGGCACCAATGATAGTTCCCAAGATCACAATAAACAGATGTGATTCTGCTTCCAGCTCATCTGTCATTTGGGTAATACGTTCCAGTTTTGTATTTTCTTTAGGTTGGAATCTAACAATATTATCTGAATCCCGAGCAAGTGAATTGGCCATTTTGTTTTCCTTTTCATTTAAAAAATTAATTAATAATGAAAGACTTATGGTAACAAAGTAATGTGATATAAAGACTATCAAGCTTGGCTGTAAAAATATGCTGTTCTTGGTAAGGGATTGGTAAGTTTTTTATTGCAGATGTAATGCTTATGTAAATAAAAAGCCCTCCGAAGAGGGCTTAGATATTTTTGGTTACAAAACTGGAGTTAGAGACGTTTACGTTTTGCAGCCAGAATTTGCGATTGACGCATACGGAAACCTTCTTTTTGTTTCTCGGTGGTTTTATCGATGCAGTACACACAAGATACGCCGTGTTCATAACTTGGCAGCGCTGCTTCTTCAGGTGTTAATGGCCAGCCACACGCATGACATTTGGTATTTTGACCTTCTTCCACACCATGTGTAACCGCAGTACGGCCATCAAATACGAAACATTCACCTTCCCACAGACTTTCTTCAGCTGGGGTTTCTTCCAGGTATTTCAGAATACCGCCTTTCAGGTGATATACCTCTTTAAAGCCTTCCTGAAGCAATAAAGAAGTTGATTTTTCACAGCGAATACCACCGGTACAGAACATGGCAATTTTCTTGTCCTTGTGCTGTTCCAGATTCTTTTTCACGTATTCAGGGAATTCACGGAAAGTTTCAGTTTTCGGATCGATTGCGCCTTTAAAGGTACCGGCTTTATATTCGTAATCATTACGAGTATCCACCAGAATCACATCATCACGTGCAATCAGCTCATTCCATTCTTTAGGATCAAGATAATGGCCAACCAGATCACGTGGCTTAACCGGCACACCTAAAGTCACAATCTCTTTTTTCAGCTTGATCTTCATTTTACGGAATGGTTTGTCAGAGCTATGCGACTCTTTATATTCCATTTCGTTGAAGCCTTCATCCAGCAGGAACTGGTGTACTTTATCGATGGCTTCACGGTTACCCGCAACGGTACCGTTAATGCCTTCACCTGCCACAATTAGAGTACCGCAAAGGTTGATGGTTTTTACCAAGTCTAAAAGACGTTGTTGCAGACCCTCAGGGTCTTGAACTTCTTTGAATTGATAAAGTGCGGCAACAACCCAACCAGTCGTCGCTTGCTGTTCTACAGGTGCAAGCTGTTCTACAGTAGCGTTCATGGAATACTCCAACGTAGCATGATAATTTGAAAGGCGCATATTTTAACGTGATTTGAATGAATAAGCGAGTAAAAGGCCGGGTTTTAACGGACTTCAAATCGATAGGGAGAACATGTATAGTCATGCCGACCCAGGATTTTGATGCAATGATGCAGATGCTGGAAGTTGCAGCACAGTTGGAGTAAGTTTTGAGTTCGGATCGTCGTATTGCATCTTTGACCCCTTGCGCAGGGCGTTGCTCAACCGTATTTGGTGATGCGGTCTGTCGTGGTTGCCGCCGTTTTAATCATGAAGTGATTCACTGGAACAGTTATAACGCAGATCAACATACTGCGGTCTGGCAGCGGCTGGATGCACAGCTAGATCAGATTTTGGTCCCGATGCTGCCGATGGCAAACCTGGCCAAAGTGGAAACATTTGTCCTGTCTAAACGGGTGCGTCTGCGTGAAGATGCGACTAAGGGCCGTAAGCTTTACCATGCCTTGAAACTCTGTGAAAAGAACCGTCATTTTACTGATGAAAGCGGTTTAGGCATTCATTACAAACAGGTACGTCCGCTTTGGGATGAATTCGAGCGTCGGGTACTGGCACTCGCCAAAGCCAGTTATGACTTGGCCTTTTTACGGGCGGATGGGATGAGCCAGCACCTGATTCAGATGCAGGAAGAGGACGAATAAGTCCTCTTTTTTATTAAAAAATCATGATAGCTGAGGAAATGGCGTGAATATCAGTGAATATGCTCTCTATTGTCTGGCCGTCGTCATCATGATTGCCACACCTGGGCCTGTTATGCTACTAGTTGCCAGTACTGGACTGAAAGGTGGCTATAAACATGCTTTACAGACCATTTTCGGGACGAATTTTGCTTCTCTGGTATTGATCACCTTATCTATTTTTAGCTTAAAAGGCTTATTAGTCATTAATGAAAACTGGCTGAATGGCATCAAGCTGCTTGGCTGTTTATATATTGCCTGGCTAGGAATCCAGATTTTCCGGGAAGTCTGGAAAGGGCAGGGTCCAACCAGTTCACAAGGTTTGCAACCAGTACAGGGAGGATTTCGAACCGGTTTTCTGGTGGGGATCTCCAATCCCAAAGATATTATTTTCTTTGCTGCATTTTTCCCGCAGTTCATCGGCATTACTCCAAACTTAGATTCCAGTTTAGTAATTCTAACGATCAGCTGGATTGTTCTGGATTTTTTGACCCTATCATTAGTTTATTTAGGCTTTCAACGCTTTGCTAAATCCAAGCTGTATCCTTATTTGCTTGGTTTGTGCGGTTTGATTTTATTGGTAGTCGCAGTCTATGGAATATTATCTGTACTCATCTAAAAATATTTATATAAAATAAAAATCCCGGCTTAAGCCGGGATTTTTTATCTTTACGCCTTAGACATTGTGCTGCTGGCGGTAATGCACCAGTTCATCAATGGTGATCACGGTCAGCTGATGTGTCTGTGCATAAGACAATACCTGAATGCCAGAAGCCATAGTGCCATCTGGGTTAGTCAGTTCACACAGAACACCGGCAGGTCTTAAACCCGCCAGACGTGCAAGATCAATCGTACCTTCGGTATGACCACGACGGGTCAGCACACCGCCTTCACGGGCACGTAAAGGGAAGACATGACCTGGACGATTCAGATCACTGGCGACAGCACCGTCTTTAATGGCTGCTTTAATCGTAGTGGTACGGTCTTTGGCAGATACACCAGTCGTCACACCTTCCGCAGCTTCAATCGTTACAGTAAAGGCAGTTTTAAACTGGCTAGAGTTATCCTGCACCATTGGCGGCAGTTCTAGATGATTGGCCAGTTCATCAGTCAGGCACAGGCAGACAATACCGGAACCATCGCGAATCATGCGTGCCATGGTTTCTACAGTCAAAGTCTCTGCAGCAACAATGAGGTCGGCTTCATTCTCGCGGTCAAAGTCATCCATCACCAGAACAGGTCTGCCTTGGCGGATGTCTTCGAGTGCTTGTTGGATGCGCTGTTCAGCGGGAGCTAAAGCGGAAAAGAAAATTTCGGGTTGAATTAAACTTGACATTGAAACGCTCACGTAAAGTAAAAGTACGATTGAACATTTCAGGACATAGTGAAAATAGGCTTATAGCAAAACAGTTTCATGCCAGGCATAAAACAGGATGTACTGCTTTCGTCTTCTTTCATCCGGACTATACCGTCGGCTCTGGATTTACACCAGATCTGCAGATCAATTGAAATTGACCGCTCGTGGGCTGATTCAGAAATAGAAAGATTTACTACCCTGAAATTACCACCGGTGGGGAATCTCACCCCGCCCTGAAGCGATGTGGGATCATTATAGTCCTGGTTTTTAAAAGATGGTATAGTTTGGCCAGTCACGAATTTGCAGAATTTCAGATAAGCAAAACAGATTATTTGAATTACTACAGCCTTTTAGCAAAAAACTGGAAACATGTTATGTTGCTATTAAGAATAGAAATTGATCAATCATTCAGACAATGAAGAAAACCGAGCTGATCCATAATAATCCATTTTCTCCCTTGCTGTTTTGTGATGCAAAGGTTTTGCGTTATCTCAATATTTTGGGCGTTGCGCTGATTGCAGTCAGTTTGCTGTATTTAATGGCTGCGAACTGGTGGATGCTACCGAATCAGGTTCAACTTGCAATTCCAATGCTGGTTTTAGTCTGTAGTGCAATAGCCAGTATTTACTTTAATCAGCGGGAATGGATCAGACAGAGTCTGGATACCTTGTCTGGCCTGATGCTGGGCTTAAGTCTGGCTGTGATTGGGCAGATCTATCAGACTGGTGCCGATAGTTATCAGTTATTTCTGCTCTGGGCTGTATTACTCTTGCCGTGGCTATATCGATCCAATATCGGTATTTTTGCCATGCTTTGTGTGGTCACTCAGCTGGCATTGTATTTTTACTTTAAACAAAGTTTCTGGATGATACGGGCAGAAGGGTTGTATCTACTGACTTTGAATCTACTTACAGCCATTAGTTTTGCCTTTGTCATACGTTATTACCCGTTGCTGCGATATCTGTTTATTGCATTCATCATCATGATTTCGATCAGCAGTATGATGCAGTTTACCCATCATTTTCAGCTGATCTATCTGGCTTCTTCAGTTGTTCTACCAGCAGGTGCTGCATTTTATTTTTATCGTAAGCATCAGGCATTAGAAACCATTTTATTGATTGCAGGCTTGGCTGCCAGTGTGAGCCTATGGCTGTTTGAACTGTTGGACGATCGGCTTACCAATTCAGCAGCTGGTTTATTTATCTTGGCAATGCTGATCTTTGGCTGGTTTGCGCTGATCAGTTTTGCGCTCAAGAAAATATTTCCTCAAACCAAATTCTCCGTCATTCCTTTGGCACTCGGTGCCTGGATTGCTGGGATTATTCTGGCAATCCTATTGCTGACCTATTGGAAAGCGGTTTCAATTGTTTTAGGTCTCATTTTTATTGGTATCGCTTGGAAATTATTAAGTCAAAAGAATTCCATATTTNNTGTTGCAATTAATGATGCTGGCTCTGACTGTGATCAAACGGATGCACTGGTTCATTCTGACCTTACAACTCTTGATAGCTCATGCTTTAGCAATTGTCGTTTTGGCATTAGAGAACTCTTTTAAGCATGATGATATTGTAATCACGCTTGCTCTAAGCTTGAACTATGTCATTTATATCGGGCTATTCCTAACCGCTAGATATTGGCAGTCCTCAATTTATCAGAAAAGTATTCTGCTCTGGATCATCGCTATGTTGACAGGTTCAGCCGTGGTTCAATCGGTGACTGGATTAGAGCACTGGCAGGGCATCGGGCAGATCAGCTTTGACCACGTTCTGCTGTTTTATGTTTTTCCGAGCTTATTACTACTGAGTTTTATTTGGCAAAACTGGCAGCAATTTAGGGAAAAATGGCTTTGGTTAATTCCTGTATTTGGCATCTTACTTATTCTGTTGGGCTATTTTGAGATTTTTATCATTATGCTGCTTATGGCATGGGCCATTGTTTATAAGCAGTCCTTGATTCAGGCCTTAACTATCTTGCTGTTAATCTTCTGGTTATGGATGCTGTATTACAATCTGGGTTTAAGCTTCCTGTTTAAAAGCATCAGTATCTTTGCTTCTGGGATGCTGGTCTTGTTGTTGGTATATATGTTGAAGCAGTCATCAAAACCGCCACATGATCAAGGAGAGGCAAGATGAAAAAGTTTCTTCCTTTGCATCTGGCTATTTTCAGTATTGCCTTATTTTGTGGATTGGTGGTGCAACATGAATGGCATCTTCGAGATAGCCAAAGTATTTATGTAGAACTGGCACCAGTAGATCCGCGATCAATTCTGCAAGGCGATTATATGGCGCTGAATTATGATCTGCATTTTAGTGCACTAGCAGCGGAGAATAGATCAGAACAATCAGAACCTAAAATCAGTATTCAAGATTTTGAAAACCAGTCCCGTGTACTAAGCTATGTACAGCTTGATGAGCAAAGAAGAGTGGTCAAAACCAGTTTTGATCGAAGTACGCTGGATCAGCCACGCTCAGCACAATTAATCCTGAAAAATCCGCGGAATACCTTTGAAGGCTTATATCCGGCTGCCAACAGTTTTATGTTTGCCGAAGGACTTGAGCCTTGTTATCGCGATGCCAAATTCGCTGAATTAAAGCTAAAAGAAAATGGAGAAGCTTTGTTAGCCGACCTGGTAGATCAAAATCTTAAGTCCTTAAACTGTGAGAACCGAAAAAGCTGGTGGCAGGGAAGTTAGTTTTATTTTAATCAGCCCATAAAAAAAGCCCGCAAGAAGCGAGCTTTTTAGAATCTTGTCGAACCAGCTTAGGCAACTTGTACCGGAATACAGTTTGCAGTGTGATTCACAGTGTTATCCGGATTTGCATAAACCAGACGTGGTTTATGAGCATTGGCTTCAGCTTCAGTGAAATCACCAAATGTTGCGATAATCACGATATCACCAACATCAGCTTGATGCGCAGCACCACCATTCACAGAAATAATCCCTGAATTATCTTCACCACGAATGGCATAAGTAGTAAAACGCTTACCATTGGTCACGTTC
This sequence comes from Acinetobacter sp. UBA5984, assembly GCF_002429925.1. NCBI lineage: Bacteria > Pseudomonadati > Pseudomonadota > Gammaproteobacteria > Moraxellales > Moraxellaceae > Acinetobacter > Acinetobacter sp. UBA5984. The sequence continues at coordinate 2,323 of NZ_DJBE01000005.1, read as the reverse complement.
CAAACATGAATTTCTTCGTATTCACGAATGCCAGCTAGATCCATCAAAACGCCATCAATTGCACATGAACCTTCATAGTGTAATTCTGCATGTGTAACAAAAGCGCGATGAATTTTGCATTTTAATAAACGAGATAGCATGGCTAGCGTCCCCTTAGTTGACCTAAGACTTTGATCTTATGGTTGAATCAATTTCTACAACACTGGATAAGTGGGTAGGCTTGCGCATTTTGCGCCTAAATGGCCAGCAAGGCAAGCGGAATTGTCCAGCAATTTATGAATGTTTAGTTCGGTTTATAAGCATTGATTTGATTCATTGCCTGTTGTACTTCACCGTTCACCAGCATTTTGGCGCGAGCAAGTGCATGGGCAATTGCATTGTCCATTAACTCTTGTTCACTGCTTGGTGCTTTACTCAGGACATGACCAGAAACACGGTCTTTAGAACCTGGGTGACCAATACCAATGCGTAGACGATGAAAGTTCGGACCGATATGCGGCACGATATCGCGTAAACCGTTATGTCCACCATGACCACCGCCAGTCTTCAGGCGAATAATGCCTGGATTCATATCCAGTTCATCATGGGCAATCAGGATTGATTCGGGTGCGATATTGTAAAATTTGGCGAAAGGAACAACACTTTTACCGGAAAGGTTCATGAATGTTGTAGGTAGAAGGAGACGGACGTCTTGACCTTCGATATTGCCACGACCGCTGAATCCATTGAATTTAGGGTCTTTTTTAAGGCTAATGCCATATTGATCTGCAAGGCGTTCTACAAACCAGAAGCCTGCATTATGGCGGGTTTGAGCATACTCAGAACCTGGGTTGCCCAAACCTACAATCAGTGAAATATTTGACACTAATCTACACCATTAACACTTATGCGCGTTTGAAGTCAGCGTGCATTGGAGTGTTTTTAGCTGGGTGACGTTGTAACGCTTGGATTTTAACGCTTTCAACTTTACCGTTTACATCAATTTCGATTACTTCTTCGAAGAATGAGTTGCTTTCTAAGAATTTAACAAGCTGACGAAGTTCAAGAGAAACAGCTACAGGAGCAGCTTCACCACCATAGATGATAGCTGGAACTTTAGCAGCATGACGAAGGCGGCGGCTCGAACCTTTCCCTTGTTGTGCTACTTCACGTGCTTCTGCGTTTAATACGAAGTTTGCCATGATAGACATCCTATTTAAGTTTTAAATGAACCGGACCTGCGACCGATCCGGTGATAGAAAGCCCCGCCAAATGGCAGGGCTTTGGAAATTCAGCGCACTATTATAGATAAGAATCGAACATTGCGCTAATAGATTCTTCGTTGTTGATACGACGAATTGTTTCAGCAACCATGCTTGCAACTGAAACCTGGCGAATCTTGCCAAGAGCTAAAGCTTCTTCTGAAAGAGGGATGGTGTCAGTTACAACCAGTTCATCGATCACAGAATTTTTCAGATTTTCGAGTGCTTTACCAGACAATACTGGGTGAGTCGCGTAAGCAACCACTTTGCGGGCACCGAAAGTTTTCAACGCATCAGCAGCCTTACAAAGCGTACCAGCAGTATCCACCATGTCATCAACGATCACACAGTCACGATCTTTCACATCACCAATCAAATGCATCACTTGTGATTCATTCGCTTTTTGACGACGTTTATCGATGATCGCCAGGTCGATATCACCCATCTGTTTCGCAACAGCACGAGCACGAACTACACCACCTACGTCAGGAGAAACAACCATCAGGTTATGATGCTGTTGTTGGCGTAAGTCAGCAAGTAGGGCTGGCGTACCGTAGATGTTGTCTACAGGAATATCGAAGAAACCTTGGATCTGGTCAGCGTGAAGATCAATCATCACCACACGGTCAATACCTACAGTGGTCAGCATATCTGCAACAACTTTTGCAGTAATCGGCACACGGCTTGAACGGGGACGACGGTCTTGACGGGCATAACCGAAGTAAGGAATCACGGCAGTAATACGACCAGCACTTGCACGGCGTAACGCGTCAGCCATGACCAGAATTTCCATCAGGTTATCATTGGTCGGTGCACAAGTAGGTTGTACGATGAATACGTCTTTACCACGAACATTTTCAGTAATCTCAACAGCGATTTCGCCATCAGAAAACTGGCCTACAGAGGCAGCGCCTAGAGGAATATGTAAGTGACTTACGACTTTTTGAGCGAATTGTGGATGCGCGGTTCCACTAAAAACGACAAGATTGGGCATGAAGCACCCTTGGCGGTTGGTATGTATGGAAGTAGATGGCAGGGGTAGCTGGATTCGAACCAACGAATGCCGGGATCAAAACCCGGTG